>JAKPQU010000028.1 GCA_029555925.1 Bacillota bacterium | reverse complement strand
TTCATAAGCTATATAAGGCATTCCATTGTATATATACAGGGAAGCTTCTGAATCATTACTGGAAGGTCCTACTAGATTACCTACAGACGTCCAGTTTATCCCATTGTACATCATTACCACAAGGTTATCATAATTTACATTTTCAGTAACCAGATAAGCCAGATAAGGTGTTCCATTATATACGTCCAGTGAAACCGCCACACCTATTGATAACACGGCATTACCCACATTTTTCCATGAAGGTGTGGGCGTATTTGTAGGTGTATTCGTAGGCCATCCAGGCGTGTTTGTCGCTATCGGTGTATTTGTTGGCCCACCGGGTGTGTTTGTCGCAGTCGGAGTATTTGTAGGCCCGCCAGGTGTATTGGTTGGGACTGAAGGCGTATTCGTAGCAGTCGGTGTATTCGTTACAACCGGTGTTACAGTCGGTGTTGCAGTAGGGTCAATTTTTCCTGCCGTAACATTTACAGTAACAGTCCCCTCTGTAACAGTTATATTTACTGCTCCTATCGGGCTTCCGGGAGATGAATTACGGTCTCCCTCGGAACGCCAGATTTCTATCCTGTAATTTCCCGGAGGAAGATTTTTGAATATATAATTCCGAGGTTATCTGCAAGAGTAGAAAGAGAAGCGGACAATCCCAGATTTATACAGACTACAAAGGCATTCGGTATGGGTGTGCCGTTTAATTCAAGAGCCTGACCCTTTATGGTGACAAGGTCAGGTATCGCAGTTGACGTAACTGTCGGAGGCACAGTAATCTGATTAGAGCCGCTGTCGCCACAGCCGGATATGATAATACCTGATATAATACTCAGCACGACGATTGATATTAGAAGGTTTTTTGACATTGTAAATATACATCCCTTTCTGGTTTATATTCGTGACGCGTGACGCGTGACGCGTGACGCGAGGAAGACCTTTATTACATGCTTATGAGCAGGTCAATAAATCACCCGGCACAGAGCCGGTAAATTTTATATCATAAATTTAAAATTATATACTGTTTACATTTTATCAGAAAAAAAAAATCAATTAATACAAAACATAATTTTTAAGCCTTCATCAGTTAGCTACCAGCTAAAACTTACAAAGCCTGAATATGTAAATCTATCCGAATAATAAAATAACAGGGTATAGACTTTACTTAATGAGATTGAAACAAAGAACAGGGCTTTAGACAATTCAAAATAAAGAGTTGCAAGTTATATCGTATGTGATATAATAGAAGTATAGAAAAAATGAGGTAAAATTAATGAGATGGAATACTGGTTTTTATAAAAAAGAAAATGGGGAAATACCGGTAAAAAAATTTTTACGTAACTTGCCAGAAAAACATAGAGCTAAAGCTTATTGGGAAATAGAGTTGTTAAAAGAAAATGAAAGAACCTTTTGTCTCATGGGAAGAAATAAAAAAAGATCTACTTAAAGATCCTGAATTTGCAAAAGAAGTAAAATTGCTTGAACCTGAATACGAAATGGTAAGGCAAATAATAAAAGCAAGAATAGAATTAAATTTGTCGCAAAAGGAACTTGCAAACAGAGTAGGAACAAAGCAAAGCAATATTAGCCGCCTGGAAGGTGGAAATTATAACCCTTCTATTCAATTTTTAAAAAAGGTAGCTCATGGGTTGGGTAAAGAACTTCATATATCTTTCAAGTGACTGATCCCACCACCAGATCTCTATTGATAAAGAATTATTCTCTGACCGGGTGGAAGGAGAAAAAACCTTTTCCGATATTCTTGCCACAGTAGCTTTAATTGACGGAACTGAAGAAATTGCACTTATCCATATTGTGTATAGTTATAATTTCCCTGAAAATGAAGTATAAAGGGGTTATGATTAAAGAAATTCAGGAATTGATGAATGAAGACAGGGATTAAATGTCCCTATAGGAATATGGGGTTCAGGGTGAGGAACAATAGCAGTTCTACTTCCTTTTGCATATTTATTGTGAAGTTATATCGCAGCTACGTTATTTTTAGTTACAATTTCTTCAAATTCACTTATAACTGCCAATTTATACCCCAATGGTTTTAATACCCTTATCATAGTAGTTAATTGAGGATCAAGATTTCCACGTTCCAATCTGGATATAAACGGCTGTTTTACGCCACACATATCTGCCAGTTCTTGTTGAGTTAAATGCCTTTCTTCTCTTGCCTCTATAAGTTTTCCAATAAGGTCAACTTTTAATTTTATTTCTTCTTTCTCCGCAGAGCTCAGACTATCACATTTGTTCCATATTTCTTCAAAAGTCGTATAAGGCTTCATTCTTTATCACTCCTATCTAAAAAATCCTTTAAATTCCTTTTTGCCTGTTCTATCTCTCTTCTGGGAGTTTTCTGTGTCTTTTTTATAAAATAATGTAATAAGACAAAAGTATCTTCCTGCCAGTAAAAGAAAATTATACGGTCTTTTAATGGCCGCAATTCCCATATATCCCCTTCAATATGTTTCACAAATGGCAATCCCACTCTTGTGCCATATTGTTTCAGCAGAGATATATATTCCAATATTTTTTTCAATTTTATCCGTTCACTTTTATTATAGTGTGCTTTATTATTTAAATCTATTATGTAATCCGCGATTGGTTCATTGCCCTGTCTATCTCTATAAAATTTTACTTCAAACATTTTCAACCACCTGTATATTATTATAACAAATTTGTTATAATAATATCAATAACAATACTTAAAAATAGTAGTAAAAATACTGGAGGGTTAAATAATGAGAACATGGAAAGAAGTTAAGAAGGATCTCCTGAAAGATCCCGGGGTCGCAAGAGAGGTAGAGAATTTAAGACCTGAATATGAATTAATAAGTCAGATTACACAGTTCCGTATAGAGCAGAATATTACACAGGAAGAACTGGCAAAGAGAACAGGTATAAAACAGAGTAATATAAGTCGTCTGGAAAGTGGAAGCTATAATCCTTCACTGCAGTTTTTAAAAAAGATAGCGAAAGGCCTCGGGAAGGATCTTTCTATATCTTTTAAATAAGTGTATAAATCGAATCTGAAGAGGAATGAGCCGGATATTTCCTTTTGCTCTGCCCTGGAAATCCGGCTCATTACTGCAGAAAATTCAGATTTTAATTAGAAAACTTCATTACTGAGGCTTTCCACCCGTTTCCCTGTTCCGTATAACCTACATAAGGTATTCCATTTGATACAGATAGAGATATATAAATTGCACATCCTGCCGTAAATCCTGGATTACCTACATAGACCCAGTCTATTCCGCTATACTTCATTACTACGGTCGCATCCGCAGCAGTCTGATAAGCTACATAAGGTGTTCCATTGTATACATACAGGGAAGGATATACTATCGAATTTATTGAAAAGTTTTTATTACCTACATAGCTCCAGTCTGTTCCGTTATACATCATTACACTGCACAGGGAGGGATTCCTATCGCAATAAATTACATAAGGTGTTCCATTATATACATACAGGGGAGTCCAAGAAAAAGGTTCTCCCTCTGCAAATCCAGCAGTGCCCACATGCGTCCAGTTTGTCCCATTATACATCATTACCCTGAGCGCATATTCATCCAAGGCAGGGGAAACTACATGTCCCTCGGAATAAGCTACATATGGTATTCCATTGGATACAGACAGAGACGGACACTCTACCCATCCTGTCGAAAATCCGGCATTACCTAAAGTAATCCATCCTGTTCCATTATACATTTTCACTGTAATCTTATCTCCATATGCATTATCTACATAAGCCACATAAGGTTTTTCATCGTATACATACAGTGATATTTCTCGGGCCTCTCCTGCTGAACATCCGGCATTACCTAAAGTAATCCATCCTGTTCCATTATACATTTTTACTGTGACCTTACCTCCATCGGCATCATCTCTGTAAGCTACATAAGGCGTTCCATTATATACAAACAGAGATGTAAATTTCGCCACCCCTGCCGACAATCCTGGATTGCCTATGGTCGTCCAGTTTGTTCCATCATGCATCACTACTGTGGCCTTATTTCCATATGCTTCATCTGAATAAGCCAGATAAGGTATTCCATTGTATATAGATAGGGACGTAAATTCTGCTTTTCCTGCCGAAAATCCGGCATTACCTACATATTTCCATGAAGGTGTGGGCGTATTTGTAGGTGTATTAGTAGGCCCTCCCGGCGTATTCGTTGATGTCGGTGTATTTGTAGGCCCGCCAGGTGTATTTGTCGCTGTCGGAGTATTAG
>JAKPQU010000022.1 GCA_029555925.1 Bacillota bacterium | reverse complement strand
TTTTAGATTTCCATCTTTTCTCTGTCTGGATATAAGCTGCAGAAATACAATATTCAGTGAAGCAATAATTATTCCTATGATTGTAAGCAACACATTGTATTTGAAAAGCAGTATCAGATAAAAGAGAATCATGATAAAATTGAGTATATTTGTGGCCAGTTGCTTTGAGAGTAACTGGGCGAATTTATCGTTTATGGCAACCCTTGAACTTATATCACCGGCAAAACGCTGTGTGAAAAATTCTACCGGTACACGGAGTATATGCCAGAAAAACTTGCTTGAAGTGCTCAGGGAAAGTTTTGTTTCCATCCTTAGCAGATAATATTGTTGAAACCATGTAAGTACAGCCCGGACAAACCCTGTGATAATCATCCCTGTAATCAGTGGCCCGATAAAGTAATCCATCCTGTTTACAAGAATATTGTCAATGAACATTTTCGTAAATATTGGTATAACCATACCGGGTAAAACAAGAGCAAGTCCGGTAAGTACAGCGTACAGAAGACCTGTTTCAGAACCTTTCAGTCTTTCCCTTAATCCTTTATAAAGACTTCTTTTGGTTCCTCCTTTTTTAAAGTCAGGCCCTGGTTCAAAGGTAAGAACAACACCTGTATAGGCTTCATTGAATTCCTGTAACGAAACTTTTCTTGGCCCTGAGGATGGATCGTTTAAGTATACACAGTTTTTCCCGAAACCTTCCACAACAAGAAAATGACTGAAATTCCAGAAGACTATTACTGGAAGTTCTATGTCCATGAGTTCTTCTGTTTCATATCTGTAACCTTTTGCTGTAAAGCCGTAGGTTCTGGCTGCTTTTAATATATTTGAAGCTTTGCTTCCATCTCTGGATATACCGCAGTCTATTCGTAATTGTTCAAGTGGAACTATTCTGCCGTAATAAGCCAGTATGATGGCAAGAGATGCAGCACCGCATTCTACTGCTTCCATCTGAAGTACTGTAGGTGTTTTTACTCTTTTTTTCATAAAAAATCTCCGGATTACTTAATATATGGAAAAGCTATAGATATGGGGCTGATCTGTTTTATTATAATCGATGCATCGCATAGAGTGCCGCTGGTTATTTTTAAATCCGGTTCTTTTTTTGATGACCACTGATAACCGCTTTTACTGAGGGGGTTACTCTGCAGTGATATCCTGGCCACAAAAGTAGCCATATTTCTTCCCATAAAATAGTCAGTAAGCTGGTCATTCTCCAGAATATCTGAAATACGTTTTTTGGTGCCTGGATAATGACTTATATAGGTTATTTTTCCCCTTATGAAGCCAAAATCTTCCTTTTTTACCGTAGAAGGAGAAACCTGAACATCCATCCCTAACTGAATTGTCTTTGCATCTTTATCTGATATAAATATAATGGCCTCAAGAGGGACATTTTCATGTTCTATTGTTGTTACTATTGTTCCTTTTTGCACGTAATCATCATTATCTACTCTTATGCTTGTTATAATGCCTTTAATAGGACTTTTTATCTCCGAGTAGAAAGCCATTTCTTTTTCAAGTTCTTTTATGTTTCCTTCCATTTCTTTTATTTTTTTACTATTTTCTTCCCGTGATTCTTTTTTATATTTTTCTAGAGCCTCTCTTGCG
>JAKPQU010000014.1 GCA_029555925.1 Bacillota bacterium | reverse complement strand
CCTCTCCCTTGAGGGAGAGGATTAAGGAGAGGGTGTTTTTTATGGCTATACTTATCATCTTCTATATTTATTAATATACCTTTGAAAGACACCCTCCCTTAGTCCCTCCCTCAAGGGAGGGAAATAAAACGTCATTTTCTTATCTTAATGACATTGCGCGTTACGCGTCACGAAGCATTTAAATTCAGATAAATTATAAAATAAACTATAAATTATACTTAATTTTGAAGACAATTGCATCATGAAAATACCAGGGAAAATTTTATCATTGTTTGTATTTTGACTGAATTTTTTATGCAATTATCTATGCATAAAAGTATATTAAGAATCCTTTTTTATTTACATGCATCTTATTAAATAACAGTCATAATCCACGAGTCACGCGTCACGCGTCACGCGTTAGGATTTTCACAGGAGGTAATTAACAATGTTTAAAACAATCTTTATAGACATATGGCCATGGTGGGCAGGAGGAGCTGCAATAGGCTTATTTATTTTTCTCTTTTTCATATTCACAGGTAACCCTCTGGGAGTATCTACAGGATGTGTAAATCTGTGTAAAATAACTCTTCCTACGAAAGGAATGAAGTTTTTTGAGAAGGAAGCTTTTAAGAATAAATTTGACTGGCGTTTTTTATTTGTAATAGGACTTATTGCAGGTGGATTTCTTTCGATAACCTTATCGAAGGATCTTACCTTTAATTTCGACAAAGGTTTTACAATGCTGGCAACTATTTTCCCCGGTTATTTAAAATATATAATGTTGTTTACAGGCGGAATCCTGGTAGGGTTCGGAGCAAGATTTGCCGGCGGATGTACATCTGGTCATGGTATAGTAGGTAATGCGCAATTAGCACTGCCGAGTTTCATTTCAACCATATGTTTTATGATAGGCGGATTCCTTATGATAAATATTCTGTTCAGATTACTGGGGGTGCATTAATGATGACCATATTAAATCTATTTTTCGGAATTTTATTCGGTTTTATACTCTCAAGGGTGGGAGCAACACAGTATGATCTTATAGCAAATATGTTTTTACTTAAAAACCTTCATCTGATGGGAGTAATAGGAGGAGGAGTGGTAGTAGGCGCCATTGGTATTCAGATAATAAAAAGAGCACATCTGAAAACAATAACAGGTGAAGAGATAAAAATATCGCCTAAAGACCGTCACTGGGGCAATGTAATAGGAGGACTCATATTCGGTCTTGGATGGGGTATTACAGGGTCATGTCCTGGCACCATATTGACTCAACTCGGTGAAGGAAAACTGGCTGCCCTGTTTTCTCTGGCAGGCATGATACTGGGTACTTACCTTTTTGGTGTCCTTTATCCGAAACTGGAACATCTTGCAACGGCAGCGAAGAAATAGTGAGTCGTGAGACGTGAGACGTGAAAAGTGAGTGGTGAAGAGTGAAGGGTGAAGAGTATGGGCAAACCGTGTTCGCCCGGTACCGCTGAAAATACGTATAACGTATAACGATAACGCATTACAAACCACCCGTCACGCGTCACGCGTTACGCGTCACGCTAATAAGGAGAAACCAATAATTGAATGATAAAAAAAAATTTGAACCGATAAACAAAATATTTTCTCTCTTCCCTCTTCTGGATTGCCTGAGAAAATACAGTAAAGAAGATATAACGGGAGACCTTACGGCAGGCATTACCATTACAGTATTATTAATACCTCAGGCTATGGCCTATGCCATGATTGCAGGTCTTCCTCCTGTAACAGGTCTTTATGCATCCATAGTGCCTGTAGCTATTTATGCCATTATGGGAACATCAAGGCAGCTTTCAGTAGGGCCTGTTGCAATAGTCTCACTTATGGTTGCATCGTCTCTGGCCGGGTTCAATCTGACACGGGAAGAATATATAGCTCATGCCATATTTCTCTCTCTTATATCTGGTATCTTACTTTTAATAATGGGTATCTTCAGAACAGGTTTCCTGGATAATTTCCTTTCCCATTCCATGATAAGCGGCTATACCTCTGCCGCCGCCATTATAATAGGTATGAGCCAGTTAAAACATCTTACAGGGATAAATATCAGGGATCATCATATAGTATTCGTAACACTTTACGAGACGATCAAACATGTGAATGAAATAAAATGGCCTGCGTTGCTTATGGGGCTTATCAGTATAGGAATAATCTATGTGTTAAAGCATATAAACAGGAAAATTCCAGGCCCTCTTATAGCTATAATTCTCGGTATGTTAACAGTGTACTACGGAAACTTATCGGGAAATATCTCTGTCATAGGAAATATACCGAAAGGATTTCCTCCTTTCAGGATACCGGAACTGGATTTTAAAATTATTCCGGATTTATTTCTCGTAGCTCTTACTGTAGGTGTGGTAGGTTTTATGGAATCCATATCAGTAGCAAAAGCTATAGCTGCGAGGACAAGACATAATATAGATGCAAACAGAGAATTGATTGCTCTGGGACTTTCAAACATAGGAGGGTCATTTTTCAGTGCCTATCCTGTAACAGGAGGTTTTTCGAGAACTGCAGTAAATTATGAAGCAGGAGCCAGAACGGGTGTGGCGTCTATTATTACTGCAGCTGCAATTGCTCTGACCGTAGCATTTCTTACGCCATACCTTTATTATATACCCAGAACCTGTCTGGCTGCAGTGATTATGGTTGCAGTTGCAGGGCTCATAGATATAAAAGGAGCATTACATACATTCAGAGTTAAAAGAAAAGACGGCTATATCCTTTTAATTACATTTCTTACGACCCTTTTTATAGGGGTGGAACAGGGAATATTAACAGGTGTAATCACATCTCTCGCCCTGTTTATATGGAGAACTGCAAGACCTCATGTTGCAGTTCTAGGTAAAATGCCTGACAGTGATGACATATACAGAAATATAGAAAGGTTTCCCGAAGTAATAACATGGACTCATATAGGTATACTTCGTGTCGATGCATCTTTATATTTTGCCAATGCAAAATTTCTGGAGAATAAAATCATTCAATTACTATCTGAGAAAAAGGAAATGAAATATTTTATACTTGACGGAAGCGGTATAAATGATATAGATGCATCTGCGGAAGGAACACTGAGAGATATCGTAAATAATCTGAAACTTCAGGAATGTGAATTTTATATAGCATCAGTAAAAGGCCCTGTAAGAGATGTACTTAAGGCTGCAGATTTTTATAATTTTCTCGGAGAAGATCATTTTTTCGATAGTATTTCACAGGCAGTAAAAAAACTGAATCGTGAGTAGAGTTTATAGTTTAAGGTTTATAGTTGAGAGTTTGATTTTAAACCATCAACTCTCAAGGTTCAACTCTCAACTTTATGTAACGCATTATTCATTACGAAGAAGAGGTGTATCAATGCTCATTATTTTACTTTACATACTGCTCGGTCTAGCAGCAGGATTTCTCGGAGGGCTTATAGGTATAGGAGGAGGAGTAATTATTGTTCCTGCCCTGGTTTTTCTGTTCGGTCTTTCGCAGCAAAAAGCCCAGGGAACAACGCTGGCTTTGCTTGTACCTCCTATCGGTATTCTTGCAGCATGGACCTATTTCAAGCAGGGATATGTAGATTTAAAGATTGCCATTTGCATATGTATAGGTTTCTTTTTAGGAGGACTTTTCGGAGCAAAACTGGCTACACATTTATCCAATAATCTACTGGAAAAGATCTTCGGTATAGCACTTATATTAATAGGATTGAAAATGTTATTGAGACATTGAAAACAGGATAGATTTTTTAAGTGTATAAAACCGGTTCATAAATTTCTACAAAATTTATTTTAAAGGAGGTTGCAAATGTTAAAAAAGTATAATTTATGTTTTGTTCTGCTGTGTGCTCTTCTCATAGCAAATCTCTTTGTAACATGTGCAGGAGCAGCAGATAATAAAACTCAGTGTATCGAACCGGCCAAAGGGCCAGTAACAGGTACAGAAGTCAAACAGGATGTGCCAGTTCAAAAGCAGGACGTACAGATAACAGCAAAAGTAGGGAAACCTGCCCCTGATTTTGAAGCATCTGCCTATGTAAAGGGAGAATTTAAAAACATAAAACTCTCTGATTATAAAGGTAAATGGGTAGTTCTCTGTTTCTATCCGGGGGACTTCACCTTTGTGTGACCGACCGAATTGTCGGCAGTTGCCGTCAAATACAATGAAATTAAAGCTATGGATGTAGAGATACTGTCAGTAAGTACAGACAGTCGTTTTGTTCATAAAATATGGCAGGAAGAAGAACTGTCTAAAATGGTAGAAGGCGGAGTGCCATTTCCTATGCTCTCAGACGGAGGAGGAAAAATAGGAAAAATATACGGAATATATGATGAAGCAGGCGGAGTCGATATAAGAGGACGTTTTATTATAGATCCCGATGGAGTTATTCAGGCTATGGAAGTTTTAACTCCTAGTGTAGGAAGAAATGTTTCAGAATTAATACGTCAGGTCAAAGCTTTTCAGCATGTCAGAAAAACAGGTGAAGTAATGCCTTCAGGATGGCAGCCGGGGAAACCGACTCTTACACCTGGAATTGATCTTTCCGGTAAAGTATGGAAAATATGGAAACCTGATAATGCTTTTTAAGATAGTTTTATAAAATTATTTATGAACCGGTTATGGATCTGGTATTTATTCACCAGATCCATTTTATTTATACCAACAACCATGACCGATTCGGCCACAACGAAGTATGAGAATTTGTTCTTCCCGTGATATTTTTTTCTCCGGAGCACCAGGCAGGCAGACTACTATGTTTGAAGCTAAATAGTATTAGAAAAAAGATTCAAAGAATATTCTTTCAGATTTTACCCCGCTTTTCATAAGGGCTGATTTTGTATCCTTCAACATAGGTTTTGAACCGCACAGATAGGCATCATAACCTTCAAGATCCATTTTTTCTATTATGGCCGGCACTCTGCCTTTTTCACCAGTCCAGTTTTCAGAAGGTTTTGTAAGAGACAGTATATATTCAAAATCGGGATATGCCTCTGACAGCTCTTTAAAATAATCATCATACATAATATCCTGTTCATTCCTTACTCCGAATAGGAGTTTAACATTACCTTTTTTTCTTCTGAGAGCCTCCTTTGCCATAGAAATAAAGGGAGTTATGCCTATGCCATTTGCAACCATTATAATATCTTTACTGTCATCATGAAGGGTAAATTCTCCCATAGGTCCTTCAAGCAAAACCTCCATGCCTTCTTTAAACTCAAATACGAGAGGAGACCCCAGGCCGTCAGAAACCTTTTTTATGGCCAGTCTCAACAAAGAACATTCATCAGGTGTGGAACTTATGGAATAAGCTCTAAATACGATAGGACCGTCCAGAACTTTTATTATCATAAACTGTCCCGGCTTAAAACTTACTTTATCAGGTTCTATACATTTAAAGGTAAACTGTCTTATATCAGGTGTAAGATCTTCTACCTTTTCTATAACTGCCCTGTATTCATGCCTCTTTTTCTTATGAGGACATGGCTCACCCGTAAAGGATCTGTTCTCTTCAAAGGAGAGAGCCTTTGCAGGGCAGTTTGCTATACAGGCACCACACCTTATACAATCATCACTTCTGAGCTGACATTTATCATCATAATCTGTATAGGGTGATAACTGCATGGGACAGACTCTGGCACAGAGAGCACATTTCATACATTTTTCCGTATCAATACTCACCTTTTTATCGTGAAGTAAGGTTCCGAACATTTTATTTTGCCTCCTTTATAGATAAAGTCTTTATCTTTTTGTTTATATTATACAACCCTTTTTCAATAGTACCCATAGGGCAGAAAGAACACCATGCTCTCGGTGAATAAAGGACACCTAACACTACTGCTATAATTGTTGTTACCAGACATAATGTGGCAAATACAAGGCCCCATTTATCGAGGGATTCCATAAGAGGCCATGCGCCGAAAGCCGCTTTAGTCCTCAATGTGAACAGAGCCATAAATACTGTCACAACAAGAAGTCTAAAATATTTAGATTTATATAAATCAGGGATTTTTCCATAAAAAGATACAGGTTTTATGAATAATTCAAGGAAAGCACCTCTGGGACAGAGGTTGCCGCACCAGAATCTACCCCTGAAATATGACAGGACCAGCAAAAAGACCATCATTACAGGCATAATAAGACCCAACTTGTGATACCAGAGGCCACCCAGAGAAAGAAGGGGAACTATAATCCAGGAAACCATCTGTATTTTTGTCACATTTGCCTTTTTCATGAAAAATCTCTTCGGAAATTTTTCTGCTTTTACCGTCGATTTTTTCTCTACAGGTACGAGAGAACAGGTTTCAGAAGAAGAACAGCTCTGCTTCGCTGCAGAACATGAACCTCCCTGATTCAAAGGACATACTGAACAGTCAGTCTTAATCGCACATTTTACATTTTTATTTTCTGTGGTATTCATAATCATTCCTCCTTAATACTTATTTTTTTCTTTCATCTCTTTAGATGTAAATCCCGGAAAAAGGATTCATGTAATGACCTGAGCATAAACATTTATAAAAGGTTCCTCCCGTTACGCGTCACGAGAGCAGACTATTCAGGCTCATAACAGTAATAGTAAAATAACAGTTTTATATCAGATAATATAAGTGGTTTTACAGAGTTATGAGAAAAAGTTCAATACGATAAGGAGAACGCAAATGAAACAATGAACAATCCCGGTAAGGAATGGCAGTTAAATAAATGTCTCAAATATATTAATCGTGACGCGTAACGCGTAACCCGTGACGCGAGGAAAGAGACAATTAATAAATTTTCATTCCTAAATATATCTTCACCACTCTGAACGGTCTCTTCCTTCTGGTGCACTCGACAAAAGATTGTTTAAATGCCAATGCCCAGCAAGAGGAAGTTCGAAGCAGTAATTTCGATCTTATAACCTTCAGAGACTATTCAGTATTTGACAAAGAAGACGATAGGAAATAAAATAAGACTGGAATGCAACGAACGTTATTATAAGCCTTCAGAAATTACATGGCTATTGAAAGAAGCAGGGTTCAATAAGAGTGACATATATAGATGCAAGCTGGGAGCATACAGCAGGAATGACACCTTGACACCTGATGATTTCGAAATGCTTGTAATAGCAGAAAATTTTTAGTCTGAGAAGCAGGATGCCCACCAATTAATTGGTGGGTGATTCACCAGTTTTTTATAGCAGAGAATTATAAAAACAAGAGAATCCTTTTTTATATTCTTTCATCTAATATAGATAATGAGGTGTTTGTATGTCTGAAAAAAGTGGAGATAGTAAAAAAAAGGCATCTAAAAAATTCTTTATAAAAAAGTCAACTGTAAACAGATTTCAACGTTTTTCCTGGGTAATGGTTCCTCTTATCTCTATTGGTGGATTATGGTATCCTAAACTGGGTCTTCTATTATTCGGTATGATGATCTTCTTTCTTATATTCTCTTATTTTAAAGGTAGATTCTGGTGCGGCAATCTATGTCCCAGAGGAGCTTTTGTAGAGATTTTTATAAAACCAATATCTTTCTACGGGAAAATTCCCCCTCTTCTCAGTTCAAAATATTTTCGTCTCTTTGTAGTAATAGTTTTTATAACAGTATTTACTCTGAGAACGAGAGCGGCTTTTTTAAGTTCTGTCACAACAGCAGATGTTCTGGACAGGTGGGGCTTTGTTTTTGTGACCCTCTGTCTTATTACTACCGTTATAGCTGTTATCGTAGGAGTTCTGTTTTCACCCAGGGCATGGTGTACATTCTGTCCTATGGGAACAATACAGAAAGCTATTTATTCTTTAAATAAAGGAAATAAAGAAAGAAAAGACCCTTATTATTAAAAAGGAGTGTTTATAAATGCCAATATATGAATATGAATGTAAAAAATGTCTGAAAAGATTCGAGAAAATTCAGAAAATCGGAGAAGACGGACGCAATCTTTCCTGCCCACTGTGCGGTGAAGGAGAACCGAAAAAATTAATTTCTTCTTTTTCTTCAAAGATGGAAAATGCCTGCAGTCCTTCAGGATTTTCCTGAGGACCCAAAAAATAAAGATCCGTGCAGATCTATTATGTATAAAGTCCATTTTGGCCAGACTTTTTGTTTTGAGGAGGATTGGTATTAAAAAAATAAAATAAAGATTTAAAAGTTCTTTTACAGGGAAATATCTTCTCTCTGGCTCATCTGGCAGTCGGATATTCGATAATAACGTAATTTTTAGAGATTTAATTCACAGGTATTACTCTAAATATTTTCTGCAAGCCATGATTTAATAATAAAATCTGATGATAAACCACTACCACCGGCTCCCTGCAAAGCTTTCAAATAACTCGGATCATAAGTAAGTTTAAAATCTTTACATTTAACGTGAAGTTTCCCTTTACCTGCTATCGAAGGGTCTCCATAGTTACTACCGCCGCTGGTTATAAGAGAACCTGTAATTATAAGATCCTTACCGATAATATTTGACATTATATCTTCATGAGAATAAAGAAGACCGTTAAATTTTGCTACATCCTTATTGGATGATACATTGATATCACCTTTTGCGACAACAGCTATTCCGTCTTTCCCTGCTGATAAGACAATGGGGTCTCTGGCATTTATTGTTACCGAACCCTGAGAATATATAGACCCTTTTCCGGTTAAAGAACCATCAAACATTGATAAATTCCCGTACATCGGCTTATCTACATAAGGGGAAACAGGTATTACACCCGGATTTACAGGATCCCGTTTGTCCGGATGATCATTTACAGTAGAGTCAATCACATTGCTTCCCTTGATGCATTTAGCAGGGTCAAGGGAAGCATAATAGTCACTCCACCTGGTAATATCAACAGAACCTGTCTGAGAGTTATAATTTTCCAGATAAATATAAGCTCCATTTTTTATCATTATACCGTCACCTTTTAATAAAACCATATTACCCTTTATTCTGATATTCCTTTCAACTGATAAAGTACCGCCATCGCTTTTCATTGCATTTTTAAGAATTGAATCTGCAACAGGTGTTCCATCTGTATTGCAGACTCCTGCTCCGGTAATTTTATATGTCAGAACATCATCGTTTGGATCGGCAGGTGTACCTTTATCATCATAAAAATCATATTCTGTGCCGTTTAATATATAAGTTCCTGAAGGTATTTCAGGTGCTGTTGTATCAGTATCCAGAGAGACTATATTTACATCAGGAGGTATTTTTGTTGTCCCGCCATCTTTATTAATAGATTGTCCCTGAACTACACATACTCCATAGTCCGGAGCGGTAGTATTACTGGAGCCTGCCACACCGCCATGAATATTTATTTTTTTTGCATCCATAGTGACTGAATTTGAAATATTCAGATTCGACCAGATTACAGGGAGTGAAGAATCAGCACTGCTGACATCTATATCATTGTCAGCTTCCAGATAAACACTGTCGGCACCGCCGACAGTTAAAGGATCACCGCCGGAATTTTCATCAGGACTTACTATAGCATCTACCCTTACAATAATATTTCCTGACTTAGCATAAGAGACTATATAAATAGACTCAGGAGGAATTACTTTACCGGTAGAAGGTATGGTGAAAGCTGTTCCGTTGCCAAGATTATTGTAGGAATACTGAAATGTTACAGTTGAAAGCCACCATGGGACACCGGCACCTGACTGGTCGAAGGATATATAGTAAAGCTTATCTTTATAAAAATCAGGGCTACAGGAGTCAGGCAACTTCTCAGAAGACGTACCATAAAGATTTTCACCTATAATTCTTCCTATAACCTCTTTTATTCCGCAGTCTGCAAGATCTATAGCCTGTTGTTTTTGACTGTAAAATCCTATATAAAAAAGATTGGAAAGTGACATATCCGCCATTGCAACACCTATGATTAAAAGTACTACTACAATCCATAATGTCATTATTAACACTATAGCTTTCTGTTTTCCGGTGTTTTTCATAATTATCTCTCCTTTTTAAATATTAATTATTCATTGGAATTACAACAAGTTTTTCTCTGGCAGGTTTAAAGCCCTGTTTTTTATTCAGTGGATCTATTATTTCTATTTCAATAGTTATTGATCTGGCTGCATCATTTCTTGTAAATTTCAGGGAATCTACAAAATATGCTGCAGGAGAGTCAGGTTTTATATCGGTATGGGTAGCGGTTTTATAATAAGTCAGAAGTTGTGGAGAACCGGTTCCGTCAGGGAAATAAAACTCTTCAAGGATCTCTCCCGGAGCAGTTCCCTGAGCAGTACCCATTGAAATTTCCCTTTTCCAGATCTTATTACTGTTTTTATAATAGAGTATATATTTATACCACAGCAATGTTCCGTCTGTACCATCAGTATGGGCCAGGTTATTATCATCATAAGGATAGGGGAAAGAGATCACAGGATTATTCGGGTCCGTAGTATCATCTATAGATATATATGCGTAATTTGAAATAATAAGTTCTCTATATATCCTGTTAAGAAAGGTCAAAGCAGTCTGGGTAGTATCCATTTTATTGGAACTAAATCTGAGTCCGTAAAGCCCTTTTGCAAGGAGTGAATAAATGACTGTCATAAGGAGACTCATGATAAGGAATGCAAGAATAGTTTCCATTACTGATATACCTTTATAACGTTTTTTTATCAACATATAAAATCACACTTTCTTATGGCTTATAATAAAGTACCAGATTTGTTTTTACACTGACAAGCTTATCTCTCGCCGTATTAAAAACTTCAAACGGCGGAACATTATATACAACCATATGTACAGTCTTTATCTCATTCCCTGTAACGCCGGTACCATAGTCATATCCGTCCACATTATATAAGAAATAAAAAGGTGGCTCTACTGTATCAGAATAAGAATTGCCGGCGGCTAACCCCTTAAATCCCAGTTTATCAATTTTTCCTTTTTCTTCTATAAGTATATTTGTAGCCTGAAGCATAGCCTCGCTTTTCTTACATGCCTGAAGGGCAGATATAAGGAGGCCTGCTATTACAACTATAGCAGTGGCAAGTAAAAAAGTCCCCCAGAGAACTTCTATAAGAGTAAAACCTATCAGTTTTTTTTCATTGGAATATTTTATCATTTCGCAAAATAAATTCCTTTCCTGTATGAAATTTATAGTCAGTTTCATAACAAAGACTATGACGGTTTCGGGTAACAACTAAGTACCGCTACAGGTAAATTAGTAACCATTTATCAGCTTCTGCCTGACAGGCTCTTCTGCATTTATCCATTCGGAC
>JAKPQU010000618.1 GCA_029555925.1 Bacillota bacterium | reverse complement strand
GAAAAAGATGTCTTTGTTGGTTTATGTGCCAGAAAAGCAAATTTAATATTGACGTCTACTGAAGCAACTGCTGAAAGAATAAAAAAATTAGGTGCCAGAAATATTCAAATATATTCACAAATAGGGTTAAATAAAGATGAAATAAATGAGCTCCAACATCTATCTTATCATGGTTCTCCTCCATTTCGAGTAGTAAGTATAGGGCGCTTGCTACATTGGAAAGGGTTTCATCTGAGTTTAAAAGGATTTGCCAGATTTTATGAAAAATTTCCAGATAGTGAATACTGGTTTATAGGAAACGGCCCGGAAGAACAAAATCTAAAAAAACTATCCTGTAAATTAGGAATATCAAAAAGTGTATATTTCCTAGATAATCGTCCAAGACACGAAGTATTAAAAAAACTAGAAGAATGTAATATTTTACTCCATCCCAGTTTACATGATTCAGCCGGTCTGGTTTGTCTGGAAGCTATGGCAGCAGGTAAACCAGTTATTTGTCTGGACACAGGAGGACCGGCATTACAGGTAACAGATGAAACAGGTTTTAAAATACCTGCTATTAATCCTGAGCAGGCAGTAAAAGATTTATCAGAAGCCATGATAAAATTAGCTCAGAATAATGAGCTACGCCTATGTATGTCAGAAGCGGGCAGAAAAAGAGTGGCAGAATATTTCGACTGGGATAAAAAAGGGGAGTTCATTAACAGCATTTATCAGGAAATAGTATTATAATTTTTAAATACCAATAGTACTCCTTACTGAAATCACAAATAATCTTATATAAGGTCTTATCCAGTAAACAGGCCAGAAAACCCCGCAATGTCTCTGAGTATAAATTTTCCATTCGTTAAAAGGTAACCCCTTAGGATGATTCAATTTTTTAAAAAATTCTCTGAAAGATAATTTTTGATAATATATGATTCCCTTATTGGCATGGCATGTTCCGGTATAACCGGGTGCAATCCATATAGAACAGCCATTTTTAACAGAACGTAATCCGTAATCGGTATCTCCTATACTATGTCTGAAAGATGGGTCCAGATTACCTGTTACCTGAACTACATCTCTGGTAAGAAGAACACAATTACCGTTCATTGTATCACATGGTAAAGGCTTATCACCTGGTTCTAACAGACGGAATTTTAGACGATGCCATCTGCTGTCTTTAACAAGTCCTCCATAATTTAAAGTTCCAGTGTTAGGATCACATATAGAGCCCACTACTATAACCTTAGAATTGACATTCTCAGACAACTGCCGTGCCGTTGAAAATAAATTACTCAAACAATCAGGATATAATAAAGTATCATCATTAAGCCAGAGATAATAATCATAATCTCTTTCCATTGCTTTTGAAAAAGCAAGGTTCATCCCCCTGTTCCAAAATAAATTACCATCACCTGCCAGGACTATAACTTCAGGAAAAGAACGTCTAACAGCTTCACCTGTACCATCTGTACTTCCGTCATCTACAAGATATACCTGAAAACAAAGGTCATCCGGCAATATCTGTTTTAAAACCGCTTCAAGGCATGATAATGTTATAACTTTGCGGTTATAACATGTCATTATAATTGCTAATTTATATTTTTCTCCATTCATTTTTATATATACCAGTCAGTTCTATTAAGGAACAGAATTTTATTAATTGTCTCTTTCCTCGCGTCACGCGTTACGTGTTACGCGTCACGATTTAATATATTTGAGACAGTTATTTAATTGTTGTCCCTAATTCTTAAAATAAAACAGGGCTTCCCATTCCAGGTCTGATTTGTGGACATGAGCCCTTCTACAATAACTTATAAATCTCTTTTCATGTTCCGGGTTAAAAAATATTATATCCACAATTTACTTCCGTTCTGATGTGTATTATTACAGGTTCCTATAAACCTCTCTTCTATGCTTTACTGTCTTTATATATATAGTTTCTCCTGAAATTTCAAATATAACCC
>JAKPQU010000616.1 GCA_029555925.1 Bacillota bacterium | reverse complement strand
GTGCTGAAGAAGGAACTGTTAAAGCATTGTATATTATGGGAGAAAATCCTATGATAAGTGATCCCGATCTTCATCATGTAGAGTCATCTTTAAAAAAGCTTGAGTTCCTTGTGGTTCAGGATATATTTCTTACTGAAACGGCAGAGCTTGCTCATGTTGTATTACCTGCCACGAGCTTTGCAGAAAAAGACGGTCTTATTTCAAATACAGAACGTCGTGTTCAAAAAATGCGACAGGCCTTAAAGCCTCCGGGACAGGCAAAACAGGACTGGGAGATTATTCAGTTTATTGCGAATTCTATGGGAGCAAAATGGGATTATAGAACAGTTTCCGATATTACAGCAGAAATATGTAAACTTACGCCTTCCTATGGTGGTATTACCTGGGAAAGAGTAGATGATAAAGGCCTTCAGTGGCCATGTCCTACAGTGGAACATCCTGGCACTCCTTTCCTTCATAAAGGGAGGTTTGTCCGCGGTAAAGGTTTGATGAAGGCTATTCCCTTTAAAGAACCTGCAGAGTTACCTGATGAAAAATATCCTTTAATTCTTACTACAGGAAGGGTATTGCAACAGTTCCATACAGGAACAATGACCCGTAAGACAGAAGGACTTGATAAACTTGCAGGACCGTCTGTCATGATCTCTGTTGAAGATGCAGAAAATCTTGGAATAAGTAACAGTGAATTAATAAAAGTAGAAAGCCGCAGAGGAGAGATTAAAATACCTGCCTTTGTTACGAAACGTATAGGTAAAGGCACAGTTTTTATACCTTTCCATTATAAAGAAGCAGCAGCAAATATACTTACCAATCCCGCTGTTGACCCTGTGGCTAAAATACCTGAATACAAGGTCTGTGCAGTAAAGGTGTCCAGGTGTTTATAACGGTAATTATTCCGCCGGTTATAGTCGTGACGCGTTACGCGTCACGCGTCACGGGATGGACGGATTCTCATACGCCTTTGTGAGCGAAATGGTCATGGCCGTTGTAAAACTAATTAAAATTCTATTTTTACTTTTCCATGTATACTGGCACCTTTCAGAGATGACAGAAAACCTGTTATTGTACTTCTTAAACAATCCTGTACGAATTTTTTCACAGGTAATTTTTCACCGTTAATCCATATATTTATATCACTGTACAGAGAAGTGCAATTCTCTATTTTCTTTTCCCCTTTTATTATAGCTTTACCCATTTCATAGCAGGTATTATAACCGCATTCTCCGCAATTTAAATCCGGTAATTTAAAGCCTCTGGATTCAATTATGTCACATAATTTCTCCACGTCATTTACCACAGGAACATCGGAAATATTGCATGTTTTTTCACCATATTGAGCAAGTTCAAGACCGACAAAAAGATTTTCCGGATTTTCCCTGCCATCTGTGCATATTATACGGGGATAATTACGGGCTGATTTATTCCCTTCTATTATTACCAGATCCGTAGCTACATAGGTTAATAATTCTTCAAGGGTGAATTGTTTTTTCCAGACCGAGTAAGCTTCATTATGGGAGAATAATAATGTATGAACACCGAGGGCACTGAATTTATGAGTATCTTTATCATAAGTTTCAGGTGTAAGCTCATGGTTATAAACTTCTCTTGAATTAATAGATGCGTCGGGACAATTTTTTACATGTTCACAGTCAGTGTGCTTTATAACAGTAATTTTTTTGTCCCTTTTCTGGAATTCTTTTATTAAATTCAGGATTAACGTCGTTTTCCCGCTTTTGTTATAGCCTGTTATACCGACTATTTTCATTGATTACACCTCTTTCTCTGATTCTGTAATGAAAGACTTTATATGAGAATCGTAACGCGTTACACGTTACGATATAAACTGTAAAAATGATGCAGTTATTTCCTTGAAGTTCATAAGTTGGAGAGTTGAATTTTCAATAAATTATACATTATCACGCTGCAAGTTACAACAGGCATTTACTATTTCTATAGCTTCTTTATGGCTACTACCCCGGCAATTTTCTTGATTCTCTATTATTTTTTTTGTTATACTTATAAACA
>JAKPQU010000602.1 GCA_029555925.1 Bacillota bacterium | reverse complement strand
TAGGATTAATAACTTTTGGTTCATGTTCCGCAAAACCGGGGAAAGAAGCTTTGGCATAGAATTTATCACCCGGACGGAAGGTAGAAATAGCTACAGGCTTAATATCCTTCATAACCCTGGTATTAGGAGTAATATAAAACTCCTTTTTACCATCTTTCGTAATAACTGTAACATTATTTCCTTTCACTTCATGAACCGTTCCTGTGTATTCCAGAGCAACTCCCTGACCTGTAGCCAGTAAAAAAGCAGTCTCCTCATCAAAAACTCCGATTGCTATAATCTCGTCGAGTGCATTATTTTCCGTTGAAACAAGAATCTTATCACCTACTTTAAAATCCTTGAATTTCACGGTAATCATATTTTTTGAAAAACTGGTTCTTGAGTTAGTAAGAATAGTTTTATCCACCTTATCTCTTGTTAAAATAATAAAGGACTTATTCTCCGTATTTATCTCTTCTATAGTACCTGAGACAGAAGACAGTCCTTTATTCTGTTCCTGGGCAAACAGATTATTGCATATGGAAAAAGACAGAAGTAGAATAAGACTTATAGTAATAATTTTACTCACAATAACACCCTTTCTTTAATAAAGATATTTTAAGACGTGTAACTGCTATGACCTGATGGTCATAACGAAAAATGAGAATCTATTCGTCCCGTAACGAATTACGCTTCTCATATAAATCTGTTACCTTTTCTTTACCTAAAACAGACTAAGGAATAGCTTGCGCTATTCCTTATCTATCACTATAACCGGTTAAATTATTAACAGCAACAGCTTGGTGTTACCTTCGGGGTAATTGTTTCATTCAAAATAGATGGTGTAAAGTTAATTTCCTGTATCTTATTGGTACTGGAATTAAGGAACTGAATAGAAAAACCTGTTGCAAATGTAGAACCAAGGTTGTTGGTTTTAGCATTTACGGTAGAGGTTGTCATCTTATATGTAACACCACCCATATCGGAACCGCCTTTTACATCCATATAATAATTGGCATTATTAGTCGGTAAATCGCCGGTTTTATTGGATGAACTTACTCCATCCATCATATTCTTGGCAGTATTTATATCGGCATTATAAGTAAACCATACAGGGTCACCTCTTAAAGCTGTAACAGTGCCACCCTTATTTTCTACATAGATATTAAAATAAGACTGATCGGCAGCCTGTCCATCGCCACCGCCATTTCCACTTCCACGGCTCTTCAGTACAATTTTAGTTCCATCAGGCTGTTCAACAGTATATTCTATACCCTGATAGGTATAGGTATTACCGGCAGCATCAGCTATAGAATAGCTATATGTTTGCTTGGTAATTGTATAGCCTCCGATTTCAATAGGAGCTTCTGCTTCGCCATATAAATTCTGTCCCGGTACCGGAGGAGCAGGGACTGCAGTCGGTGCAGTACCTGGATTGGGATTGGAATTAGGATCTGCCAGCCATTTTGCATAGTCTGAATCCCATTTTGATTTAGCTGCCAGATAGGCATTATAATCGGTCTCTTTTTTATAAAATTCATTCCATTGATTTGCTACATCTGTACTTGTGCTTGCAGAGGTAGATACATTGAAGGAATCTCTATCAACCAGACGTTTACCTGTTCTGAGATCGGAAAAATACATATGGGCCCATGAATTGTTCACTACCCATTCTTTTCCGTTCCACACCATAGCTCCATTGAGGTTTGTCAGATTACCTGCATCTTTTTCTACAGCTCCGACGTGATCGGTATCTTTTTCAACAGTAATAACTGTAGTTCCCGCAAATGATACAGATATAACCATACACAATAAAAGTGCTGATATACTGAGGGTTACTAAAGTCTTTTTCATAATTTTTCTCCGGTTTTATCCGGATGCCTCCTTTCAATATTTGAAAATACTAAAAAATTAAGTTAATTTTTTCACCTCCTGAAATAAAAATGATTTATACCTCGTTATAATAAACTATTCTACTGTAATAATTATAACACGTTTTTTTTCTATGTTGTTACAAAAGTGTTAAAAAAATATGAAAATTTTGTAATAAATTTTCAATATATCTGTTAATATCGTAGTACTTTTTTAAATATTCGTAATACTTATATCGTAATGCGTAATGCGTAAATTATAAGACTTACATAGTCATCATGAATTATTCATTAGTGTTTTATCTAAATCCATCCGTTATTTAACTGACGTAAAGCCTCATAGATTGCAACAGCAACAGAAGTAGAGAGATTAAAACTTCTGGCCTCACCCCACATAGGGATAGATAAACAGAAGTCTTCATGCTCTTTCAGCATAGATGCAGGAAGTCCCGGTGTTTCAGGGCCAAATACAAGGAAATCTCCCTTTTTATAAGAAACGGCAGTATATGGTTTCGCCACATTGCTGGAAAAATAAAAAAATCTTCCTTCCGTGAAATCAGCATAAAGTTCTTCCATTGAAGGATAATAAAACATATTAACAAGATGCCAGTAGTCAAGACCTGCCCTTTTCAGGGATCTATCCCGAAAAGAAAATCCAAGATTACCTACAAGATAAAGCTTCGAACCGGTTCCCGCGCAAAGACGGGCTATATTACCGGTATTGGGAGGTATTTTCGGTTCATATAATACTATATTGATATAATTTTCCGGATAATAACTTTCAGGCATTTTATTGCACAGTTCCATAACACTTCTCCATTCCGATTGTTTTTTTTCTTCTCCTTTACCGGCAGGTATCATTTCATGGTAAGAATATTCTTTATCTTCACTCATGTCAGTTCCCTTTTCCAGAAAAACCTCTTTTTTTTCCCGGGAATATTTTTCACATGTTTCAACATAACGGTTTTGTTCTTTTCTCGCAAGTTTCTCCATAGTTTTTTCTGCAGTTCGCCTGATACCCGGATTTATGTCGTGAAGTAAAAGTGACAGTTGTTCCATTATAAGAGCATCAGGCGGAAAATCTCTGAGGACACCTGCTGCAGTTCTTCTTACTGAACTATTTTCATCTTTAAGATAATTTACTATAATTTCCGCTCCTGTACCAAGTCTTCCTAGCAATTTTAAAGCACATGATCTTACCTGCGGATCTTTACTCTTCAGGGCAGATAAAATCACAGGTTTTGTATCTTTTCCAAGAGATATAATAAATGTTTCAACAGAATCCTTTATAATGGAATAACTATCTCCGAGCCCTTTAACAAGCACTTCTATTCCCGTATTACCAAGGGATAAAAGACTCGTATAATCTCTTCCGGCAAAATAATAATCTGCTTTTAAACACATATCGTCACTATCCCATCCCATGTTGTGAAGTGCCAGAGCAGCGGAAAAACGTACATAATTGTGTTTGTCCTTCAGAGCAGGTAAGATAATGGAAGAAGCTTCCATACCCATATTCCCTGCGGCTCTTACGGCAAGTTTTCTGATATAGCTCCTTTTATGGCCTATAAAATCTTTCAATACTTCCAATGCTCTCGTATCTGCAAGTTTTCCAAGTGCTTTTATTACCTCAGAACATACAGCCCAGTCTTCATCATAAATGGTTTTCAAAAGGGCATGTACAGCTTCTCCTGCCCCAAGATTTCCGAGAGCTCTTGCAGAAAGAAACCTCACCTGAGGTCTGTCACTTTCAAGAGAAGAAATAAAAACAGAAATAGCCCTTTTATCCTCTATAGAGTACAGGGCTTCAACTACAGGCTCTTCAAATTCTTCTTTTCTTTTTCCGTATAAATCTATGAGAAAAGGGACAGAGGCAGGATTCTTTACAGAACCGAGTGCTTTTACTGCAAGTCTTTTAATCTCGAGATTTTTGTCATTTTTTATAATATCCATAAGAGCTTCTATAGAAGCACTGCTGGAAAGATATGCAAGGGATTTCACCGCAGCCAGACGCAATTCCGGTTCACTTTCTTTCAGTTTATGACATAACACATCTACAGCTCTTTCATCCCCAATTTTTCCCAGAGCTTCAACTACTTTTATGTGCAGTTCCAGGTCTTCCTCTTTTTTAAGAAGCTCCATAAGAGGGACAAAAGCTCTTCTGTCGCCTATTTTTCCAAGGGCTTCGGCAGCTCTTATATTAACCTTCACATTATCGAATTTCAGGACTTCTATAAGGGGAACAACTGCCCTGTCGTCTCCTATAATTCCCAGGGCATGGGCTGATTTACAGGCGAGATCCCAGTTTTTAGGAACATAATTGAGATGTTCTATAAACAGATGAAATGCTTCTTCACCCAGTTTAATCAATTCACCGAAGTTACCTCTTGCAAAATAATATCTCAGTTTTTCTTCAAAACTGAAAGGTTTCCAGTCAAAACCTGTGAGTACTTCTGCTGCCATAGCGTAAACCTTTCTCTCGGGATCACTTAAAGCTTTTACAAGTTCTCCTGTGGCAGATTTTTCCTGAAGCTGTCCGATAGACCATATGGCATCACATCTGACATACCAGTCACGATCATTCATGGCTTCAATAAAAACAGAAAGAGAGGAATCTTTAAAATATTCTATCAATAAATCTGCTGACTTATGCCTTACAGCAAGGTTTCTGTGCCGCAAAGCAGATTTCAATAATTCCACACTCAGGGCCGGGAAATCCAGAGACATAAATTCATAAGGGATAATATTTTTTGTATTCATTAATAATTCAGTCCTTGTTTCTTAATGCGTAATGCGTAATGCGTAATGCGTGATGCGTGATGCGTGACGGGTAAGCATCCCTTTCACCTTTCACTTTTCACAACTCACGACTCACGACTTTTCACTCTTACCATATAAACATCACCCATTATTGATACTTTCCAGAATTAATTTTACTGCTCTGTCGGCCGCTCCGGGAGAATACAAAGTTTTCAATTCTTCCGACATAAGGTTAAGCTTTTCACTGTCTTTTAACAACTGAAGAGCTTTTGCAGTTACCTTTTCAGGGGTGATAAGGTCAGTCATTTCGGGAACAATCTCTCTTCCTGCAAGAATATTCGGTAAAGCAGTAAAACCGAATTTTTTCACAAGTTGTAATATTAATCTACCCTTCAGATAAGAACCGAAAGGTATTAAATCCAGAAGTCCTATAAACCCGCAGTAAGGTATTAAATCGGGTCTGTTCATAGGAGTTATTACCATCATAGGCTTCCCGAGAACTGCTGCCTCTGAAGATTTTGTTCCCGGAATTGTAATGACAAAGTCCGATTTTGCTATGGCTCCCGTACCTCCCTGATATAATAAGACTCTTACGCCTGAAGAAGTCTCAAGATAATTACCTTCTGCCAGGAATTTCGCATCACTTCCCGTAAAACCTGCTGCAACAGGAGAAGATAAAATATCCAGAAAAACATCAATCGAAATAAATGGAGAAAGGGAAAGAATGAAAGAAGCAGAAGGTAATTCCATGGAAATAAGTTCTGCAGTCTTCATAAAAAATTTCAAAAGACACTTCAACTCATGGGAGCGACTTCCGGGCATGAAACAGATGACAGGATGTCCTGAAACAGTGTCTTTATATTCTTTCTCATCTTTCAGTTCATCCAGAACCGCATCTGCTACAAATTCTCCTATAACTTCAATTTTTTCTTCTACTATGGCATGTCGTAACATAATATCTTTAAATTTTTTCTGCGGCACCAGATATTTAATAAAATAAGAATCCCATGTTCTGTTAGCCCATTTATAAGCAATAGCTTTTATATTAAATCGTCGGGCCATAAGAGCGGAATGAAACAGATCTCCTCCCAGATGCACTATAATGTGAGGAGGAAATTGTTCAAAAACCTTTAACTTTTTATATAAAGACATAAAATATAAATATTCTTTGCCTGTAACAACACCGTCTATAAAAGACATTTCAGAGGCAACTCTTTTTTCCTGCCCGCTGGAAAAAACACATGGGAGAAGTACAAGTATAATATTATTACCGGTTTCTTTAAGTCTTCTCGCAAGAGGCCTGGCCCACCCGTAAAGTTCACCGGGGCTGTTTGCAGTAATAATTATATTCATAAAATACGTGACGCGTGACGCGTGACGCGTGACGCGTTATGACTCATACACTACTCATAAATTGTATGAAACTAATATTGAAACTAATATAAATCATAATTTCTATAAGCAATACTCTATTCCTTCCATTAAAAAAGAAAGAGAGGATTTTTTTGTATTATGAAGAAATTTTATAGTTAGTTTCATAACTATCCATAAATAATGACCTCGTAATGCGTAAAGCGTAATGCGTGATGCGCAGGGATTAAACCCGTCACGCGTTACGCATCACGACGACTTACATTCTAATAAGTTATGAAATACACTTATACAGAAAGGAATGTTTTATGAAAAAAGTGACTCGTTTTTTACTTACGGCAATCATGTTCCTATCATTCACATCTTATGCCTTCTCTGCACGAACAAATGCAGATAAATTTATTAAAGACCTGGGAAGCAGTAATACGGAAAAAATCAAGATAGCACAGGAACAATTAATTTTACTGGGTAAAGATGGAATACCTGACTTAATCAAAGCTCTTGACAATGAAAATACTCAAATAAGGGGTTACGTTGCCGTAACACTTGGCATGATGAAGGCAAAAGATGCTGTAGACAGGCTTATTTTAACGCTGAAAGATTCTTCTTCAAGCGTAAGGGTAAGTGCCATATGGGCACTCGGAGAAATAAGAGATGACAGAGCACTGAAGGCAGTTGAAGATATTTATAAAAATTCTTCAGGCCTTGAAAAACTATCTTCTACCGTAACACTCATACATCTGGGACAGCCTGAAAAAATTACCGTATTAATAGAATTTCTTATGAATGAAAACGGATATGTAAGAAGGACTGCGGCAAACGCCCTGGGAGAGCTCAGAGGCGAACCTCAGGGAGATTATGAAGGAGTAAAGAAACTTGTAGATACAATGGTTAACCCCGGTACAGTAGAAGGAGACATTAAAACGGCAGGGAAAATGCTTCTTGACAAGAAACTTCGTGCCCTCTACCCTCTCATAGAAACCCTTAACGATAGCAATGAACAGAAAAGAGCTATAGCTGCTTTATATCTCGGCTATCTGGACAATGAAGTATCCATAATACCTCTGGGTATAACATTAAAAAAAGATACTTCCCCTTATGTACGTTCCACTGTGGCAGAGGCTTTGAAGAAAATAAACGATGGAAGAGCTCTGCCGTATTTAAAAGATGCTCTGAAAAAAGAAAGTGACGGAAAAGCAAAAGCGGCTATTGAAGAGGCAATAAAGAAGATTAAAAAATAACACCAATCAGTGACCTGTAACCGGTGACCAGTGATTTACTATAGATAAAGTATTATTCCTGGTCACTGGTCACTGCTCACTGCCCAAGTCCCCTTCGAAAGGCCTGAAGGTTCTTTTCTATTACACGGGGATTACCGGTTTTACTTATAGCCCTCTCTACAGAATCTGCTGAAAAACTCTCTTCTGTAGCAATAAAACGTCCGAGAAGAACAAGATTGGCAGAAGGCAGAGACTGAAGTTCAGCAGCGATAGACGTGGCATCAATTATTACAGACACTACATTACGTTTTTCCAGTATCTCTTTAAAGGGTTCAGGAGGAAATTTCTCATCTGCCGTATCAATATAAATATGTCCTCCATGCCTGATAAAATAAAGATTTCGCCAGGCTTCACTTTCTTCCAGAGCAAATATGACAGAGGCTCGCCCCTGCCTTACAAGGGGGCCTGAGAAATCGCCTATCCTGAGATGTGATGACACACTTCCTCCTCTCTGGCTCATACCATGCACTTCAGAACCGATAAAAGGAAGATTGTTCTCTCTGGCAATCATGGCAAGAACTTTTGTTAAAAAAAGTACCCCCTGTCCTCCGAGACCTGTAATTATAAATTCATGTTCCATAAAAATCTCCTTAAGAGTGAGTGGTACGTAGTGAATAGTGAGTAGTATTCCAACAACTTTTAACAGCTCACGATTCACTATTCACTTTTCACTGAAATTGCTCCGAAAGGACATACATTCACATCTACACAGACTCCGCAATCTATGCAAATTTTTCTATTTATGTCAACCCTGCCTTCATTAAAGATAATAGCAGGACATTCAAAAGCTCTGATACAGTATCTGCATCCCGTGCAGGTATCCTTTATATAAACCTTCTTTCGTGACGGTTTTCTCTTATTTTTTGTATGAAGAATACACGGGTGTTTTGCTATTATAACAGCAATCCCTCCGTCTTCTTTCATGGTATATTCTCCCGCTTCTTTAATAGCAGAAATAAACCCGGAAAGTTCATATGGATCCAATTCCTTTATATATGTTACTCCACATCCCCTTACAAGATCAATTAAGGGAATATGATTCCCATGACTTCCGTCAGGCAGTTCTCCTGTTCCTGCAGTGGGTTGCATACCTGTCATGGCAGTTATACTGTTATCCAGTATAACAAGAATAAATCGTGCTTTATTGTACACACCGTTCATCAGACCGGTTGTTCCCGAATGATAAAAGGTAGAATCTCCTACAGTGGCAATAACCGGTTCTTTAATTCCATCCTGATGGTAGGCCTGATAGAATCCTGTTGCCATAGTAATTGATGCTCCCATATCCAGGACAGTATCTACGGCACCAAGGTTTATACCCAGGGTATAACAGCCAATATCTCCTGTATATATGGCTTCAGGAAATGCTTTCTTTATGGCATAAAAAGCTGCTCTGTGGCCGCAGCCAGGACATAGAGTCGGTATGTGAACAGGTAATTTCATAGATTCCATAGAAGATTTAACGGAAGCAATGAACTCAGTATCATCTTTCAGGTCTTTATTCCAGACGGATTTTATGGAAGAATATATGATCTCCGGCGTGAGTTCACCTTCTCCGGGAATATGGCCTGTAAAACGGCCGAGAATCTTTTTCTGGGTCTTTATCTGCATTTCTATAACAGGTTCTGCATCTTCTATTATAAGAACATGATTACATCTGGCACAGAAATCTGAGACTGTACCTCCCGGAAACGGATAGGGTACACAGAGTTTAAGGACAGGTATAACAGTGTCTAAAGACAGTTCCCGTAAAACATCTTTTAATATGGAATAAGAAACCCCTGAAGATATTATACCAAGTTCAAAAGAATTTCCCTCCAGACTGACAGAGGTTAAATCCCTATCCTGCAAAACTTCTTCAGCTATACGGCCAAGTTTTTCATTCAACTCCCTGTGAAGTTTATATCTATATGCAGGAGTAGCAGCCCATCTGGCACGATCTTTTTTAAAAGAAGCTTTTCTTTCGATATTTTTTACAGGGACCGTTTCAATACTGGCCAGGGCATGACAGACCCTTGTAGTGGAACGGACTATAACAGGTATTTCATATTTTTCCGAAATATTAAAAGCTTTCTCTATAACATCATGTGCCTCCTGAGGATGAGACGGGTCAAAAACAGGAACATGGGCAAACATGGCAAAAAATCGGCTGTCCTGTTCCGTTTGAGACGAATGAGGCCCCGGGTCATCACAGGAAACGATAATCATACCCCCTTTAACACCTGTATAGGCAGAACTCATAAGAGAATCAGAAGCCACATTAAGTCCTACCTGTTTCATAATTACACAGGAACGTTTTCCTGTAAGACTTGCTGCATAGGCATTATCAAAGGCAACCTTCTCATTTACAGACCATTCAATATAAGTGTTTAAGGCAAAAGTTTTTTTATATCTTACTACTTCGGGAAGGATCTCCGAACTTGGAGTACCAGGGTAAGAATAAACTACATGACAGCCATTTTCTATAAGTCCTCTTGCTATTGCTCCGTTACCCAGTAAAATTTCCTGTTCTATCATAGTTAAAACACATCAGATCCGCCACAATCAGGCATAAGGAATCCATCTCTTTCTTCATATCTTTCATAAGAAATTACATCACCGGTTTTCTTATCAATCCTGGCCTCTTCAATATCCCTGTAACATGGAAATTCCTGATACATATCATCTTTTCTATAACTAAATATTCCTTCTTCTTTATTATCTTTATAACTGTAATTTACACCAACGCCGTCGGGCTTATCATAGTTGACGGTTATAAACATGTCGTCAGTATGTTTTGTTGCAGGATCAAACTGCACTTTTCCCGTATATTTTTTCATTTTTTCCGTTCCACCGAGATCAGAAAAATTTAATTCTACAACACCTCTTGCACTGTTTAGATCCACTTTATCGTCAATATCAAAAGGCTGAATTTTTTCACTTACCGCCTGAAACTCTGCGACAAGTTTTTTCGCTGCCTGAAAATTTATATTGAATCCTGTTTTTCCTACATCCATTTTAACATCTCCTTATTCTGTAATTATTCTGCTATTATCAGCAGATTTTCAGATATATTGTTTTAAATATAAATTGCTCAATCTCTTAAGTATACCACAAATATTTCAGAGAAAATTGTTAAGCTATTCACAAATTTTAGCTGAAATTAAATTTTCGAGAAATCTCTTCTGCCATAAAGGTAGTTGATTTACCCGGTACAAGCTCCACTATAATCACTTTACCTCCGTAGCTTTCCACAATAGTTCTTTCAGGCAGTTCTTTTTCTTTATAATCTCCACCCTTGACATGAATATCCGGCATTAACTGTTCTATTAATCTGTCAGGTCTTGATTCGGAAAATATAACAATATAATCTACAAATACCAGAGCAGACAGAACTTCAGCTCTTTCCATCTCTGTAACAAAAGGTCTTCCCTCTCCTTTAAGAGCACGAACAGATATATCACTGTTTAAACCTATAACGAGAAAATCTCCAAGACATCTGGCTTTTTCCAGATATCTTAAATGCCCCACATGGATAAGATCAAAGCATCCATTGGTAAACACAAGCTTCTCTCCTCCGCTTTTTCTGTTCCGAACAACAGGAAGTAAATCAGAGATGGAAAAAAGCTTGTTTTTTAAAATAGAAAGCATATGTTTTAGTTAGTAGTATTTTAGAGCTAAATTCATTCACTATTCACTACTATTGCTCTTCAACCCTTTCTTCTTCGGAAGGTTCTTCATTTCCGTAATATTTATATTTATGAGCTTTCAGGAGACCGCTTTTTGTCCTTCTTCTGGGATAAGAACTTTCATCAGGATCTCGAATAACCTGCTTCTGCTCCATCCTCCAGTTTCTTCCACCAAGTATCTGTATAGTATCATTATAAAAAGAATCATATTCAGGATCGTGTTCTCTGCCGGAAAAACCTTCTGTATGACTTATAAAATTACCGGCTTCGGAAACCAGTTTTGAATAATTTTTGGCAATATATTCTTTTTCTGTGTTATTTTTTGTTACCACCTGGCCTGGCGACACAGAAGGGATATTTCTGGAACTATCGGAACGCAGTACAGGAGAAATACTTCTGGAACTATCGGAACGCGGTACAGGAGAAATACTTCTAGAACTATTGGGACGCGGTACAGAAGGAATACTTCTGGAACTATCTGGACACGAAACATGAGACACACTTCTGGAACTATCGGGACGCGGAGTTTTTACAAAAGAAGGTGGTCTTTTTCGCTTCACTTCTTCCCTCCCTGAAGAAGCGAAAGAAGGACTTTCTTTTCTTAAAAGTGCCGGGATTTCCCGAATTACTTCAGGTCTTTCATAATGAGACGGAATATCATGCTCTTCATCATCAAGCATGACATCTTCATCAGAAGAATCAAATTCTATATATAAAGAATCAGTTGCTTCATCAGGAGAAGCTTTTTTTCCAATGTCTTCGGACAAATAATCTCCTGCCAGATACTCATCCCCGTCTTCTGCGGTCTGAGAGGTAAAATCTCTCATACTTCCCCGGAATGATGCAGATACATCCTGCCTTCTCTCAGGGGATTTTCTGGCAATTCCTCCTCCATAATTCCTTGCTACTGCCCCTCTCTGTTCTATACGGCGATTTTCCGGTAAGTCACTGTGAGAATAAGGTTCAGCTTCATTAAACCTCATATCATAAGGTAATGAGCCGGCTCTGTATGGAGTGCCGGGAGGATTTACCTTATCCCGTGCCTGTGATGGTAAATATTCATTCCCTCTTGAAGGAACTTCACTTCTCGGAGAAACGCGAAGACCTCTTTTTTTAGGTACCGGCATATTCATTCTATTACCGGGTCTGGCTCTAATGCCTTTTAAAAGAGAAGAACTTCCTCGCTCTTCAGGTAATGCCGGCGACCTTTCTTCTGAATGCTTATAATTTCTGTTATCTGAAAAATTTCTTACATCACCCGCAGTTTCCTGTGTATAAAATGTTTCGGAAGGGGGTTTTTCCGGTCTTTCATATCTTCGAACAGCATTAAATAATATATCATCTTCTTCCGTTTGAGGCATAAAATCACCGTATTGATTTTCTTCTTCCTCCATATCAACTTCCGTAGGAGGCAGCTGTTCTCTGGCACTTCTTATAGAAGCAAGTCTTCTGTGATATTTTTCTCGCAATTTATCTGTAGGTGAAATACTTTCTGCAAGCTGTCTGGGCTTATAAGCATAATATCCGGAACTTTTTGCTATAGACTTATCTTTCCAGTAAAAAAAAGCTATATTTTTATAGGTCTCTCTCAGAGGATCTATTTCCATCACAGGATCGAGTATAAGAGCAACATTGGCACTTTCACGATAAAATGTTTCATGTATTAACTCATCATTTTCAGAAAAGAATATGCCTTTATCGGGATGGGTATGGTACCAGCCAATTACAATCTGATTGGGATATGTTTTAATAGATACCTGTTCCATATCTGCAATGACTCTATTTACAACGCGAAGACTCATTTCCTCATTAAAAGAAGAGGCAGAAGGAAAAGCATTGTGTATTTCCACATATTCTTCGTCTTTATCAGGATCTCTGTAAAGACCTCCCAGGAGGATACCTCCCACACCCTGCGGCATACCTTCTTTGGCATGTTTCCATATTGTTTTCAGAGCATGTTCAATAATAAATATTTTATATTCATATTCACCCGGCTGCTCTCCCCTGAGTTCACAGAAAAAGTCAGGAGAATCAAGAAGCATTTCTTTTGACTTCACTATGAGGTCTTTTGAACGATCCCTTGAATAATCGGTTGAGGTGATGTATTTTTTTTCAGGTCTGGAGACTGTGTCGATGTTACCGGATATATCTTTTTTAGATTTTCTAAAACCTAACATATATTACCCCTGTATGTTCGTGACGCGTGACGCGTGGATTCAGTTAACTATAAAATTATAAATGAAATATAGGATTTTGGCAAGTGAATTAAAAGTGAAAAGTGAGGTGTGAGGTGTGAGTCGTGAGTCGTAAGTCGTGAGTCGTGAAAAGTCAAAGGGATGCTTACCAGTCACGCATCACACATCACGTTACCAATCACCGTTCACCGTCTTCAGACAAAAACATCTCAGTAAGTTTCAAATTTTTTATAATACTGTTCCTTACCTTTACATATTCTTCTTCATCATACTGACAGTTAAAAGGATCGAGAAAGAGACGAAAAATCTCTCTGTCACTTCTTTTTCTCTGTGATTGGATGAAATCTCTTTTTTCAAATAAATAATCCAGATCTTCCATTAAATCTTCAAGAGCGATAAAAGGTCCCATAGAAGGTCTCGGAGTAAGAACATAATGTTTTGTAACAATCCTTTCCAGCCAGTAAGGAAGAATATTATATTTTCTTCTGAATATATATGAGAAACCTTCACTCTTTATATTCTGAATAAAATCTTTGATAATATCACAAATCGCCGGACCTTTCTTTCCTGTAAAATCTTTGCCTGCAATCCAATCACGCCTGTCCATCTTCGAATGAATAAGCATTTTTTTTATTCTCAAACCTATCACTGCAGGAAGCAGTTTTGCAAGATTTTTATCTTCATAATTCTTTATCATACTGTAAAAACAATTTCTTTCACCGAGAAAAATCTTTTGTTCCAGTGAAAATATGGCATTCCCGGTTTTTTGATGATGATGATAAACAATGGAATCCGGAACAAGTAAAACTCTGTAACCTGTAATCCATAAACGCCAGCCCAGGTCAACATCTTCAAAATAAGCAAAATATTTCGGATCAAAACCTCCTAGTTTAATAAAAATATCTCTTTTTATTAACATAGCTCCGCCACAGGCAAATAACACGGGAGGATATGATTCTTCAGAGCCACGTAAAGAAGAGACTTCAAAGCCGCGACCGTCAAAAGCCATGCCTGCTCCTCCGAACTGAACCTGTTCTCCATGCCAGTTTAAAATTTTAGAACCCACACATATAACATCATCAGGAGAATTTTTTATAGCCTCAATCAGTTTTAAAAGCCAGTCAGGTCTTACTCTCATATCATTATTTAAAAAAGCCAGATATTTTCCTTTCGCCATAGAAGCAGCCATATTATTCGGTTCTGCAAAACCAAGATTTTTTTTATTCTCTATTATTTTAACGTCACGAAAATGTTCTCTCATAAAAAGAACAGATCTATCAGTAGAACCATTATCTACCATAATAAGTTCAACGGAATCTGAAGGGCAGCTCAAATTTTTTAAGGATGTAAAGCAATCATCAAGTAAAGAAACACCATTGTAATTGATTACTATTACTGATACCAGAGGATGATCACACAAAATTACGTCCTCCTCCTGAAATAGCCGAATAATTCCTGGCCAAGATAATTAATCTCATCCAGAAAGGGCTGCATACAATAATTTATCCCTCTGTTACAGGATTTAAAAGCAGCATAAAAATTACGTATTCTGAAATGGCAGAAGGCCTGAATAAAATGAATTTTAACATGGTAGGGATATTCGCCCAGATATATGCGTAAAAGTTCTGCTGTTTCAGCATAATTGCCCTGTTTCATAAAATCGTCAAGTTTATTGAGAATATATTTATCCATAAGATATTTACGTACCATATCGGAATAAACCTTCATTTTCAACCTGTTGGAAGATATATTGGTTTTATCGGTTCTGACCCTGTATTCACCCGTAATATGCTTTACATGGCAAAATTTAAACTTCTGTGCCATATGAGCCCATAGTTCCCAGTCCATAACGACAGGAAGTTTTTCGTTAAAATAACCTGTAGCCTTCAGACAATCTCTTCTGTGCATCAGTGCTAAAGGTGCGAGAATATGATTCCTCACTAAAAACATTGATGGTACAACATCTCTGGAATATATTTCCTTAGACGTAGTAACATACACTCCATCCCTTTTTTCCTGTCTTACACAGTAAGTATCACTGTAAGCTACTTCCAGCTTCTCTTTTTCCAGGAAAGTAACCAGTGTTTCAAGATGGTCAGGATAATAAAAATCATCATCATCAAGGTAAGATATATATTTACTGCCTGAAGCCCAGAGACCTGTATTGAGCGCCCCCGAAAGTCCTTTATGAGGAATCTTGAAATATTCTATCCTCTCATCCTGGAAAGTCCTCAGAATATCTTCCAGGTCAACATTTCCTCCGTCATTTATAACGAGAATCGAAAAATCTTTAAAGGTCTGATTTAAAACACTCTGTACGCTTTCTGATATAAAATCCTTCCTGTTATATGTGGGCATAATAACAGAAACCACAGGCATAGAAGGCCTGGAAGAAAGTATTTTACCATATCTCTTTCTTACAGTATCTCTTCTGATTTCATCAATCATTTTTTCAACAGAAGAAATTTCCGAATTACCTCTATCGAACTTCAGGAAAGGTTCCGGAAGATTAAAGGTCTTCTCACTTTCTGTAAGCCATAATTCATATTGTTTTTCTAACGTTTGTCTATCCATAGGCCAGGAATCGTGACGCGTAACGCGTGACGCGTGACGGGTGGTTTCGTAATGCGTAATGCATAATTTGTAATGCGTGTTTTAACGTTACCGGGCGACCCCATGTGGTCGCCCCTACTATTCACTTTTCACGACTCACGACTCACTTTTCTCCAAAAGAATTCTCACGGGATTCACTATATCCTCTTCTGTAAGCTCTGCCAGACAGGTAAATTTTTTGCACTTTTCTTTTATACATTTCTCTTTACATGAAGTATCTTTTCTCACTATAATATGAGCGCATTTATATGGTTTCCATCTGGGAGGCAAATCGCTTTTAAGAGCAAAAATAGCCACTGTAGGAGTTTTACAGGCAGCGGCTATATGCATGGGGCCACTGTCCATAGAGATAAACACATTACACCTTTTTATAAGAGCAATCAATTCCTTAAGCGATAATCTACCTGCCATATTTAAAACTTTTGTCTTCATAGAAGCTTCTATCCTGGAAACAAAGTCTCTTTCCTTCTCTCCCCCTGTAATAACCAGTTTTGCCCCTGTTTCTCTCTGTATGGCATCGGCAATGGCGGCAAAATTTTCATAAGGCCAGTCAGAAAGTGAAATGCCTCTACCCGGATGAAAACCTGCAAGTAAATCCTTTTCATGTATGTCATTACTTTCCAGTAAATCTGAAATTTTGTCTCTAAAAAATTTATTTACAGGAAGACACAGCTCAGGCTCTGTCATACCTGCCCCTGCTTCTCTGGCAAAATCCATAAGACAATCGACCCAGTGGCTTTCTCTGTCTTCCAGCACTGTTCTGAGGCGTACCTTTTTTGTATAAAGAAAACTGTAAAGAAGGCGGAAATCCTGGCCCACTCTTACAGGAATTCCGGAAAAATAAACCATCCAGGCAAATCTGGCAGTGCTCCATAGCACAAGGGCAATATCAAAATTGTAAGATTTTATTTTATTAAGGAGATAAAAAAAAGGAGCCCTCGCTCTATCATTGCAGGGATCTTTATCCAATATAATCTCATCTACATAAGGATTTTCGCTCAATATATCCTCTGCATAAGGATTTACAAGCATAGCAAGAAATTCTAAAGATAATTCTTCTCTGATGGATTTAAGAACAGGCGTGGCAAGGATAACATCACCTATACCGCCGTGGGCGAGTATAACGAGTGCTCTTTTCATTTAAGGACTCCCGATGCCTGAAACTGTATCCAGCATAATCTGGCATATATGCCGTTTTGCTTTATTAATTCTTCATGTGTGCCTGTTTCTTTGATTTCTCCGTCTTCTATAACAACTATTTTATCTGCATTATAAATTGTAGACAGTCTGTGGGCTATTACAAAACATGTCCTGCCTTTCATTAATTTAGCAAGAGCTTCCTGTATAAGATTTTCCGATTCACTGTCAAGAGATGAAGTGGCCTCATCAAGTATTAATATCCTGGGATTTCTGAGTATAATCCTTGCAATGGCAATCCTCTGTCTCTGACCTCCCGAAAGTTTCACTCCTCTTTCACCTACAAAGGTGTTATAGCCCTCGGGAAAAGAAATAATAAAGTCATGAGCATTTGCCATAATGGCAGCTTCTTCAATTTCCTCAGATGTAGCTCCCAGACTGCCATAGGCAATATTTTCGTAAATAGTTCCGTTAAATAAAATACTGTCCTGAGGTACAACACCTATCTGTTTTCTTAAAGAATAAAGATTATAATCCGTTATATCATAACCATCTATGAAAATCTTACCGGAAACAGGATTATAAAACCTCATAAGAAGATTTATAAAGGTACTTTTCCCTGAACCACTCGGCCCTACAAGAGCCACTAAATTACCGGGTTGAACGGAAAGATTAATATTTTTCAGCACTTCTTCCTGTTCATTATATTTAAAATAAATATCTTTAAATTCCACTGTACCATTTATGGGAGGAAGATCCTTGAGAATTTTACTATCACCGGCTTCACATGGCACATCCAGAAGTTCTACTATTCTCTCTGCCGAAATCAGACCTTTTCGAAGGTCAGTGTATGTTACAGTAAGACGATTGAGAGGAGCACAGGCAAGACCGAGATAACTCCAGAAAACAAAAATATCGCCTGAACTGATTTTTCCTGTTATAACCTCATATCCTCCGTACCAGACGACACATGCAATACCTATGGTTGTAATAAGTTCTACCACAGGAGTCTGAGTTGCAGTAAGCTGTTCCGATTTTAATGTGTACCGAAGATTCTTTTTATTTGCATTATTAAATCTTTCCAGTTCATAAGGTTCCCTGCAAAAGGCCTTTACTATTCTTATACCGGAAATGATTTCCTGCATCATAGATGTAAGGTCCGAAAGGTTTTGCTGAAGGAGTTTCGTCACAGAAGCAATCTTTTTGCCAAACTTACTCGTAATAAGAGCAATCATAGGGGCAAGAAGCATGGTAACAATGGTCAGAGTCCAATCTTTGTAGATCATCCATCCGAAAGCAAATACAAGCATAACAGTGTCATTGATCAGTGTTATAACAACATTTGTAATGACATGCTGCAGGATTAATACATCGGTAGTCACACGGGTCATAAGATCACCTGTTTTACTGCTTTCATAAAAACTCACAGGCAATTTTCCGAGATGAGAAAAAATCTTATCCCGCAGATCCCTTATTATGCTCTGTCCGGCAAAACACATCAAATATCTCTGAAAATAAGAAGAGATTCCTTTTGCCATCATGGCACCTACAATCATGAATACAACCAGATTCAGAGAATGCAAATCTTTTTTATCCAGCACATTTGTTACTACATATTTAAGCAGGAACGGCTGAACAAGGGTACTCAGGTTGGCCAGACCTGTAGCAATAGTGGCAATAATCAATATAAACCAGTAAGGTTTTAGATAATTGAGGAAAAATAAATATCTTCTCATAAAATAAAAATATTTCTTAATTAATTGTAACGCGTAACGCGTAATGCGTGACGCGTTACAATGACTTCAAATAATCTGTCAGAGGACCTTGTACATTATGCAGGATCAATTAAAAAAAGAATATCACCGCTCTGAACAACTTCTTCATTTTCCCTCAGGCACTTCACTACAGTTCCTGATACTTCTGCAGTTATTTCATTCATAAGCTTCATGGCTTCTACAATACACAGAGTCTGCCCTGCAGATACCCTGTCTCCCGGCTCAACAAAAGGAGGTGCACCCGGCCAGGGAGCCTTATAAAATACTCCTACAAGAGGCGAAAGAACTTTGTAATAGTGGCTGTTCTCTTCCTCAGATCTAGTTTCCTGGGGGGCAGGCGAAACTTTTTCAGTCTTCTCCACAGTCTGAACTACAGGAGCTTCATAGACCGTACTGGCAGGAAGAACAAAAGAAGGACTATCTTTTTTCTTGTCTCTTCTTATTTCTATTTTTACTCCGTCATATTCTATAACGAGTTCTGATATATCACATCTGTCAGATACTTCAATCAATCCCTGTATGGCATTAAAATCCAGATTCATAATTCACCAATCCTTTTCAGCTATCAGCTATCAGCTATCAGCTTATTAAACTAAATGTTGTCAGCACTGAATACGACACCGGACAATCTGTGTTTCTTCTCTTCCCGTCACGCGTTACGAAACATTATCAGTGCTATATTTATTATCGTTATAAGCACTAAGCTGACTGCTTTTTCAGCCAGTTAATTACATCATCTATCTTTACAGAAAGCTGTTCCCCTTTTTTCATATCCCTTACTATAACTTCTTTCTGTTCCAGTTCTCTATCACCTATTATTATGGCAAAGGGGATATTCATCTTATTCACAAGATTTAGCTGTCCCTTGAGTCCTTTATCACTTACAGACAGTTCTGCCGAAATAAATTGCTCTTCTCTTATTCTGGTAACAAGTTCAACACCGTATAAAGACGCTTCTTTGCCAAGAGGAATTACAATTAGACCGGTTCCGTGTGGCTGGCCAAAGGGTAATCCCTGTTTTTCCATAACCATAATAACTCTTTCAAGTCCTGCTGCGACACCGACACCGGGAGAAGGTTTTCCTCCTAGGACTTCCATAAGATTATCATATCTCCCGCCGCCGCATAAAGAACTCTGGGCTCCAAGATCCTGAGAAACAACTTCAAATACCGTTTTTGTATAATAATCAAGACCTCTTACAAGGGTATGTTCAACATTATAGGATATATTAATTTTATCCAGACAGGATGTAACGGTATTAAAATGATCCTTACAGGTATTACAGATTGTCTCAAGAGTGGAAGGACATTTAGCGGCAACCTCTCTGCAACTTTCATTTTTACAATCGAGTATTCTGAAAGGATTTCTTTCAAAACGGCTCCTGCAATTATCACAGAGTGAATCCAGATTATTTCTACAAAATTCTATTATCTTTTCTCTGGAAGCAGGTCTGCATCCGGCACAGCCTATACTGTTAAGGCCTACAGATAATCCTTTAAGTCCGAGATTCTTATAAAATCTGAAAATCAAATCTATAACTTCCACATCCAGGAGAGGGCTGTCAGAACCTATTACTTCTATTCCAAGTTGATGGGCCTGACGGTATCTGCCATGTTGAGGCCTTTCATACCTGAAAATAGGACCTGCATAAAATAATTTCAAAGGAGGAAAAAGAGACATATTATGTTCAATAACAGAGCGCATAACAGGAGCAGTCCATTCAGGTCTGAGAGTAAGACTCCTCCCTTTTTTATCCAGAAAGGTGTACATTTCTTTTTCTACAATATCAGTTGTTTCACCGATACCACGGGTAAAAAGTTCCGTATGTTCAAAAATCGGTGTCCTGATTTCTTTATAACCGTATAAAAAAGAAAACTTCCTGAATAAATCTTCTATATATTGCCATTTTTCCACAGTGCCTGGCAATATATCAACAGTTCCTCTTGGTACTTTACAGAGCATTTTTCATAAACCTCTCAATACTTTTTTTGCTGACCTGAGCATGAGCACATATAGCATATTTCATAACTTATTAGAATTTATGTTGTCGTGACGCGTAACGCGTAACGCGTGACGGGTTTAATCCCTGCACATCAGGCATTACGCATTACGCTTTACGAGGTCATTATTTATTGATAGCTACAAAATTAACTATAATAAAAACTCACCTCAATAAAAACATTCTCAAATTATACAGGATTTTTTTTATTATTGCAATTAATAAATAAAAAATCGCTCTGATATCTTCAGAGCGACAGGTGCAAAATTAGCCTTTGTAATATATCATTCTGGTTAATTACTTATAAGAATTATAATATTAAAAATTTAAAAAACTGTTTTTAAATGTAAAAAAATGTAAATTTTTAGCTCATTTTACAGTTCGACTTTTTTTATCGACTCATATTTAAAACCAGAAGTTTAAGCTCTGTCATTTCTTCTATGGCATATCTGAGCCCTTCTCTTCCGAAACCGGATTCCTTTATGCCTCCGTAAGGCATGTTGTCACTCCTGAAAGTAGATAAGTCATTAATTATTACTCCACCTGTTTCTATATGTTCAAAAGCATAAAAGATATTCTTTATATCACCGGTAAAAACTCCGCACTGAAGTCCGAAAATTGAATTATTAACCATATCTACCGCTTCCTCAAAATCTTCATATGGCATAATAGATACGAGAGGTGAAAAGGCTTCATGACAGAAAACCTTCATGGAAGGTTTTACATCTGTAAGAACTGCAGGTTCTACCATATTACCGCCCGGCGATTTGCCTCCGAGTAACAGCCTTGCTCCTCCCCTGAGAGCATCTTCTATAAAGCTCATAGCCTTATCCTTTCCGGAAGAATTAATCAGGGGGCCAATATCCGTATTATCATCAAAAGGATCGCCGATGTTCAGTTTTTTAGTTTCTTCTATAAATTTATCAAGAAAGGTCTGAAAAATCTTATTCTGTACAAAAATCCTCTGAACCGATATGCACACCTGACCGGAAAAAGAAAAACTGCCGACAACACATCTCTTTACAGCAAAATCCACATCACTGTCATTATGGACTATAACACCTGCATTGCCTCCCAGTTCAAGAGTCACCTGTTTTTTAGTAGCCAGACTTTTAAGATGCCACCCCACAGGAGGACTTCCTGTAAAAGAAAGAACTTTTACTCTTTCGTCCGAAGCAAGTTTTTCTGCTATACGGGAAGGACAGCAGAGAGCATTTACGGCGCCTTTCGGGAAATCTGTTTCTCCTATTATTCCTGCAAGTTTAAGAGCAGTCATGGGAGTCTGGGAAGAGGGTTTCATAATTACAGGGTTTCCCGCTGCAATTGCAGGAGCAACTTTGTGGGCTACCAGATTGAGAGGGAAATTAAAAGGGGAAATAGCAGCTACAGGGCCTCTGGGAAATCTCCCTGTTATTGCCTTTCTGCCGACAGATGCAGGGATAATATCAAGGGGAAAATATTCACCGTGTATTCTAGATACTTCTTCTGATGCGAGAGTGAAAGTGTTTATAGCTCTGTCCACTTCAACCCTTGAGTCTTTTATCGGTTTTCCTGCTTCCAGGGTTATAAGTTTTGCAAAATCTTCTTTCTCTTCCTTTATTCTATTTGCTATATACTTTAAAATTTCTGTTTTCTTATAAACAGGAAGTTTTTTTGTAAGACTGAAAGCTCTATGAGCATACTCTATTGCTTCATCCAGTTCTTCCTCTCCTGCCTCTGATACCACGCCGACAATGTCTCCGTTATAAGGGTTTATAACGTTTAACCGCTTTGAAGCAGTAACCCACTTTCCATTTATAAACATATGAAATTCCATGCTCCATTCACACTCCATTCTTTTGTAATATATAAAAATTGATGCTGTTCCGCTAATATTTTGATATAGATTGTAATTACTATGGCAAGAATAGTCAAGAAAATATTCGGTCAGTTGCATCATATATGACCCGGAGTGGTAAGAGAAGAATATTTCAATGTAATACTATTTAGCTTTAGACATAGTAGTCTGCCTGCCTGGTGTTCCGGAGAAAAAAATATCACGGCAGCACAGGTATATTTTATTGAATTATAATGTAAAGTACCATGATATAAGCTGTAACTGTTATAAACGTTCCAGTTTAGATTTTTTTCGGAGGAG
>JAKPQU010000177.1 GCA_029555925.1 Bacillota bacterium | reverse complement strand
CTTACTTATAAATATAATCTCAGGAAAACTAAAGATTATAATTATAAAGATTATATAGATCATCCCAATCCAATCACTGCCGCTTTAATGACAAGAATGAATTTCGGGAAAGATTCGATAGCGCTGGTAAAAGCAAATGCTCTCAGGCAGATGAAAAAATATAAGCTGACAGAACTTCAGGAGCAGACACTGCTGCACTTTATTGACAGACTTTTGTTTTTAAATCAAAAAGAGAAAAAAGAATTTACAGATATAATAATTAAAGACAGGAATTATGAGGAGGTGGCACATATGCTTACTACATGGCAGGAAGACTTCTTAAAAGAAGGCATGGAAAAAGGCATGAAAAAAGGCATGGAAAAAGGCATGGAAAAAGCAAAAATAGATTCTGCAAAAAAAATGCTGGAAGATAAAATTGATATAAGTCTAATCGCTAAATATACAGGGCTTATGATTAAAGAGATTCAGGAATTGATGAAAGAAGACAGGGATTAATGGGATGGGAAAGGATAACTTTTGGATTTTTTTGTCACTGCCCCCTTCCGACAGAAGTGTTACCAATACAGTTATCCTTTCATCCTTCAAAATCACTATTTAAAACAGTTATGATGAACGGTAAAATCAGACGGCAAGGGAATATACGGGAATATGTTCTATTCTTGCAGGTTCTAACGATTCGGAAATTTTTCTATCCATATCTTTTAAAACCTCAGAGGAAAACCATCTGGAACTGCATTGCGAACAGATTTCAGCAGGTACATGTTCAAAGATAAATAATCTGTCCTCTATTCTCCTGTCAACAGTTATAAGTTTCTTCTCCGTTATGCCTCCACAATGAGCACAAATATTTGCCTTCATTTTATTTATCCCTCCTAGGTTTTATGGTCCAGCCATCTATCGGGATCTAACCAGTGGGTAGTTATAATATGATTTTTTTCTTCCAGAGCAAGTAATACATATAAAATAATATCTTTTCGTATATAACCTGAAATTAAACAAATGGGGAATAGTTTATCATCAGGATAATCCTCTATTAATTCTCCTGTCATAATTACATGTTCAACTTCTTCTATTTTTATACCTCTTTGATCGAAACGCATCATAGCATGGTCTCTAATAAGTATTTTTCTGTCTTTGAGTTTCTGCATTACTATAATGAGATCCATACATTGACCTTTCTAGAATTTTTGTTCTCTCTGTTAAAATTATAACATTCGGAGATAAATAAAGCAACGAACATCAAAAATCCTAAAAGTCGATGGTTTTAAAGATATGAAGATAGATTTTAGTCTGATTGTCAGATATTTCATTCTTATCTGTCCTGACAATCCGGCTCATCCCGGTAAAAAGTCCGGATTCTAATTGGAAAATTTCATTACATTGACTTTGTCCCCATTTGCATGATCTAAATAACACACATAAGGTACTCCATTGGATACGGACAGAGAGAGAGAAGATACCGTTCCTGCAGAAAATCCGGCATTACCAACGTTTGTCCAGCTTGTTCCGTTATACATCATTACAGTGACCTTGCCCCCATTTGCACCATCTTCGTAAGCTACATAAGGTGTTCCATCTTTGTCTATGTACAAACCTCTGATATCTATTCCTGCCTCTCCTGCCGAAAAACCTGCTGTGCCTACAGCCACCCAGTTTGTCCCATCAAACATCATTACCGTAACCTTATATCCATTTGCTGTATCAATATAAGCCAGATAAGGCGTGCCATTATATATATAGAGAGAGGGGTAACCAGATGAAGAGAATCCTGTAGAACCTACCGAAGTCCAGATTGTTCCATTAAACTTCATTACTCTAAGTTTATGTTCATAATAATCATAATAAGCCACATAAGGTGTCCCATTGTATACATAAAGAGAGGGAATATCTATATCTCCTGCGGAAAATCCGGCATTTCCTACAGTCACCCAGTTTGTTCCATCAAACTTCATTACTGTGCACTTAAAATCATATGCCCAATCCTGATAAGCTACATAAGGGTTTCCATTGTCTACATACAGAGATGAGGAATAGAGAGTGTCCTGCGAAAATCCTTCATTACCTACAGACGTCCAGTTCGTTCCACTATACTTCATTACAGTACACTCACGATTACCATCTTCATAAGCTATATAAGGCATTCCATTGTATATATACAGGGAAGCACTTGAAGCGTTTATGGAAGGTCCTAGATTACCTACAGACGTCCAGTTTATCCCATTATACATCATTACCACAATTTTATAATATCCAACAGAATCCTCACCCTGATAAGCCAGATAAGGTGTTCCATTATATACGTCCAGTGAAGGTATACTATCCATTGCTAACGAAAACGCGGCATTACCCACATTTTTCCATGAAGGTGTCGGTGTATTGGTAGGCCATCCAGGCGTATTCGTCGCTGTCGGCGTATTTGTTGGCCCGCCAGGTGTATTTGTCGCTGTCGGAGTATTCGTAGGCCCTCCAGGTGTATTTGTTGGCCCTCCCGGCGTATTCGTTACAGTCGGAGTATTCGTCACAACAGGTGTTACAGTCGGTGTCGCTGTAGGATCTATCGTTCCTGCCGTAACATTTACAGTAACAGTCCCATCTGTAACAGTTATATTTACTGCTCCTATCGGGCTTCCGGGAGATGAATTATGGTCTCCCTCGGAACGCCAGATTTCTATCCTGTAATTTCCGGGAGGAAGATTCTTGAAGAGATAATTTCCAAGGTTATCTGCAAGAGCAGAAAGAGAAGCGGACAATCCCTGATTTACACATACAACGAATGCATTCGGTATGGGCGTGCCGTTTATTTCAAGAGCCTGACCCTTTATAGTGATAAGGTCAGGTATTGCAGTTGACGTAACTGTCGGAGGCACAGTTATCTGATTCGAGCCGCTGTCACCGCAGCCGGCTATGATAATACCTGATATAATACTCAGTATGATGATTGATATTAGAAGGTTTTTTGACATTGTAAATATACATCCCTTTCTGGTTTATATTCGTGACGCGTGACGCGTGACGGGAAGAAGACTTTTATTACATGCTTATAATCAGGGTCAATAAATCACCCGGCACAGAGCCGGTAAATTTTATATCATAAATATAAAATTATATACAGTTTACATTTTATCAGAAAAAAAAAAATCAATTAATACAAAACAATATGTTGAACAAATAAATTTATAGTTACTTTCCTGGTTGACCGACAAATCTCTAAAATGTCAGAACCAGGATTTACAGGATTATAAGATTAATAGGATTTTATAACCAATAGTATCTCACATTAATCTTTTATAAAACATAGATTTTAAGAAATAATTTTAGAAGAGACTCTTTTTTAGATATAATAAAAGACAGTTCTGAACAATTGGTCAGGGAATTTATAAATTATATTATGAACTATACTTTTGCAGATTTTAAAAACTGTAAAAATATTCAATTTTCAGGTGTCAGGTGTCAGGTGTTGGGTCAGGAAGATTAAAATCCAAAGCCCAAAATCCAGAACCTATTTAACTATAAAGTCAGTAAAAATAAGAAAATTATGAAAAAGTGCAAAAGTATAGTCTTTTATATAGTTGATTTATGTTATCTTTTATGATAACATAAAGATATGAATAAATATAAAATTCAAATTTACAATGGTAAGTATTTTACAGTTGAATTTTACCAGGATTGCCAGGAAAATATCCCTGCTCTTGCTTATTATGAGGAACTTACAAAGAAAGAAAGAGCACGATTTTTTGCCTTAATTGAAAAATTAGCAAATAGCCCTTATGGAAAATTTCTTCCTGAACATATGTACAGACTGGAAGACACGGAAAATTCTATTTATGCTCTGAAGTTTGATAATAACAGATATCTTAACTTTACTACTATCGACAGGAAAATTATCATTACTAATGGTTTTAAAAAGAAAACCCGGAAATTAGGGAAGAGAGAAAAAGAAGCTCTGAGCTTTGCAATAAAAGCAAAAAGAGACTATATAAAAAGAGTAAAGGAGGATACTTATTATGTGCGAGACTCTATTTGAAAAAGAAATGCAAGATACAGAATTTAAAGAGATGTTTCACCAGGCTCAGAAAGATCTTGATTTAGAAATACAGTTCTTTGAAGCTTTAAAAGAAAAAAATTTAACTTATGAAGATTTTGCCAGAAAGATAGGCACTTCCAGAAGTAATATCTGTCGTGACCTGAAAGGTAAAGGCATACAAAAAGCCAGCCTGAATAGAATTAGAAAAATGGCAGAAGTTTTAGACATGGAATTGATTATAAAACTTATTCCTAAAAGACCTAAAAAGCAAGTTGTATAAATGAAATTTAATATATCTGACCTGGTTGACTGACAAATTTTATCAATATTCATAACTTTGCTTTTGCTCTATTTATAGATGAGCATATATGGGGAAAGCCGGTAAAATCAGACGGAAAGTGAATATACGGGAATATGTTCTATTCTTGCAGGTTCTAACGATTCGGAAATTTTTCTATCTATGTCTTTTAAAACCTCAGAGGAAAACCATCTGGAACTGCATTCCGAACAGATTTCAGCAGGTACATGTTCAAAGATAAATAATCTGTCCTCTATTCTCCTGTCAACAGTTATAAGTTTCTTCTCCATTATGCCTCCACAGTGGGCACAAATATTTGCTTTCATTTATTTATCCCTCCAAGTTTTATGGTCCAGCCATCTATCGGGATCTAACCAGTGGGCAGTTATAATATGAATTTTTTCTTCCAGAGCAAGTACTACATATAAAATAATATCTTTTCGTATATAACCTGAAATTAGACAGATGGGGAATGGTTTATCATCAGGATAATCCTCTATTAGTTCTCCTGTCATAATTACATGTTCAACTTCTTCTATTTTTATACCTCTTTGTTCGAAAAGCATCATAGCATGGTCTCTAATAAGTATTTTTCCGTCTTTGAGTTTCTGCCTTACTATAATGAGAGCCATACATTGACATTTCTAGAACTTCTGTTCTC
>JAKPQU010000197.1 GCA_029555925.1 Bacillota bacterium | reverse complement strand
CCTCTGACAGCGGTTTTTCCTGGGTGCAGCAGGTGAGCGGTACGGATAAAGATCTTTCCGATATAATCTTTATTGATAACAATAACGGCTGGGTTCTGGAAGATAAAAGAGTTCTTCGTACTGCTGACGGAGGGAAGAACTGGGAGATCCTGAATATGAATACAGACACTCAGGTAAATGGTATTTATTTTTCCGACAGTAAGAACGGGTGGGCTGCAGGAAATAAAGGTTCAATCCTTCACAGCACGGACGGAGGAAAAAACTGGAAAATTTTAAGTAACGGCTCCGATAATCTTTATGATGTCTATTTTACTGACCCCCTTAACGGCTGGATTGCAGGAGATGACGGAACTGTTTTACATACATCTGACGGCGGAACCACATGGACTTCTCAGAAAACTGGGAGTGAACCTTTTGTAAAAATTTCTTTTATAGATAGCAAACATGGATGGGTCTCCGGCAAAGAAGGTTCTCTGTATTATACGGATGATGGCGGCCTTACATGGAATATTCAGAATAGCGGCCTTGCAAAAGAACTTCGCTGTGTTTATTTTCCGGATGCAAATAACGGATGGGCAGGAGGCAGTTCTTTTTACAGAGGAGGCACAATATTACATACAAAGGATGGAGGTATGAACTGGGAGCTTCAGAACGGTCGCACAGATGATAAAAATGAAGAAAAAATTACAGGAGTATTTTTTACCGATAAAAATAACGGCTGGATTACAGGGTTCGGAGGTTTTCTTTTACATACCGCAGACGGCGGCAAGAACTGGATGAAAGTTGATCTGGGAACAGATGATGATCTTCTGGAGATATATTTTGTAGATGCCATGACAGGCTGGGTAGCAGGAGGCAGATGGGACGGAGGAAAAATCCTTCACACTGAAGACGGCGGAAAAACATGGCAAAATCAGAGAAGCGGCCTGTCAGACCCTCTTATGGCACTTTATTTTACTGATAAACTGAACGGCTGGGCTGCAGGTTTTAGCGGCACCGTAATAAATACACAGGACGGAGGCAATACGTGGAATGTTCGGTATAAAAAAATAGACGAACAGCTCACGTCTATCTGGTTTATTGATAAAAATAACGGTTATGTAACAGGTGTTGACGGCTCGATACTTCATACCTCCGACGGAGGGCTTACATGGGATGTATTTAAAGCAGATGCCAATCTTACAGAGGTGTGTTTTACCGATCTTAAGAACGGATGGGTTATCGGAGGCAGAAAAAAAAGTGACGGAATATTTAATGGGGTAATCTTACACAGTAATGACGGAGGGGTTACATGGAATTATCAGAGGGAAGATATTCCCGAATTGCTTCTGGATATTCATTTTTTTGATAACAATACCGGATGGGCAGTGGGAGGCACCAGCACAGACCTTGCGTATAAAGGACATAACGGTGGATCGTGTATTATTATAAATACCTGTGACGGAGGTAATAACTGGAATACAATTTTTCGGACTCTCAGGATAAAAAAATAAAATTTTAATTTTTATGAAAGTAACTATACCTTTTTTAATTTTGCATTTATTCTTATTTTTGATATAATAAAGAGAATTTTTAAGTTTTCTTATGATTTCTTACGTGGTCTGGGGGGATTTTTGTATGTCAGAACAGGTAAATAAACAGACAAATTCAGATGTAATCGCAAAAGGTTCGGCAAGATTTTTTATGAGCATTGCCATACACATATGCCTGTTATTTATTTCAGCCGGTTCTATTCGCTGGTTTAATGGATGGTTTTATATCGGTCTTTTTACATCCATTTTTTTGTTTTTTGCCATTTTATTCTTAAAACTAAACCCGCAACTTCTCAGGGAAAGAATGAAATTTGTTAAGAAAGATACAAAACCTTTTGACAGGATATTTTATCTCATATTTATCCCTCTTTATTTTATAATGCTTATAGTTTCAGGCCTTGATTATCGTTACGGCTGGTCTCATATGTCCTTTACATTTTTCGTTTCAGGCATAAGTGTCTATATAGTGACAGTAATACCGATGATATGGGCAATGTCGGTAAATACTCATTTCGAAGCAACTGTCCGTATTCAGACAGACAGAAATCATAAGGTCTGTAATGCAGGGCCTTACAGGTTTGTAAGACATCCGGGATATTCCGGGATGATTCTTAACTGTCCTTCCATTGCCTTTATTCTTGGTTCATATATAGCTCTTATACCGGCAGCTATGATAGCTGTTTTGATAATTATCCGCACATATCTGGAAGATAATGTATTACAGAAGGAACTGGAAGGATATAAAGAATATGCAGGTAAGACAAAATATCGATTGTTTCCTTTTGTATGGTAAAATAATTATTCTCATGATTTTCAGTTGTTTTTCCTCCAATCATTTTATAGTGTATTTCATAACTTATTGGAATTTAATTAGAGTGAAAAGAATAGGACAGTAATCACTATTCACTCCTTATTAATGATGAATTGTTATAAAACTAACTATAATAGTTTTTTATACAGTACGTCCTGAAAATTTATATATATGACTGAATATTATACCATATTTTGTAACTGTAAGTATTTATAGGATAACTTTGTTAGAACTGATATAACCATACGATTCCGATCAAGTCCTCTGTTATACCATGCCTGAAAAAAAAGATTGAACAAACTATAAATTTCTGTTATAATAGCTTTTGCATTTTATAAAATTACATGACACAATCAGGTGCCTTTACGGGCTTAATAAAGGAAGTACGGTGTAAATCCGTCGTAGCCGCCGCTACTGTGATGCAGACGAAACCTCATATGTCACCGGACAGGGAAGACGAGGAAGTAGGATGAAGCTAAACCAGGAGACTTACCTGATAAAGAGTGTTTTCGGAGGGAAGATATGTCATTTTTATTTTCCGCAAATTATTGCAATAGTGCCTGCCTATTTATACCTCCTGAACAAAGAAAAAATTTTCATTTCGGTTAAGGTTATTTTCTGTTTTTTTATATAGTTAGTTTCATAATAACGTCGTAATGCGTAATGCGTGATGCGTGATGCGCAGGGATTAAATCCGTCACGCGTCACGCGTTACGCGTCACGATTACTTAAATTATGAAATACACTATAATCCCGTCTTTATGCATTATTATTTATTTAAAAAATTCGGAGGTATTTTTATGAAAATAAAGAGATTTTTTACTAAAAAAAATAGAGATCCCCTTGAAAAAATAGATTTTGAAATCCGTTCTTCTGTGTTGAAAGAGCCTGACGGCACTGTTATTTTTAATATGGATAATATCTTTGTCCCCGCCCAGTGGTCACAGCTTGCCACTGATATTATAGCTCAGAAATATTTTCGTAGGGCAGGTATTCCGTTGAAATTGAAAAAACTGGATGAAAAGGATGTCCCTTTATGGCTCCAGTCTTCGGTTCCTTCCGAAGATAATGACGGATTTACCGGCGAATATGATGCGAGACAGGTTTTCCACAGAATGGCAGGCACATGGGCTTACTGGGGATGGAAACATAAATATTTTGATAGTGAAGAAGATGTAAAAACTTTTTATGATGAAATTATTTATATGCTTGCCGCTCAGGCAGGTGCTCCCAATTCTCCCCAGTGGTTTAATACAGGTCTTAACTGGGCTTACGGTATAAACGGCCCTCCACAGGGACATTATTATGCAGACCCTGACACAGGTGAAATTAAACCTTCGGAAGATGCCTACAGCCACCCTCAGCCTCATGCATGTTTTATACAGTCGGTAACAGATGAACTTGTAGCAGAAGGCGGTATAATGGATCTCCTTGTAAGAGAGGCAAGAATTTTTAAATATGGCTCAGGTTCGGGAACGAATTTTTCCAATATAAGGGCAAAAGGAGAAAGGTTGAGCGGTGGAGGCTATTCTTCAGGACTTATGAGTTTCCTGCGTATAGGAGACAGGGCTGCAGGTGCCATTAAAAGCGGAGGGAGCACCAGAAGAGCGGCCAAAATGCTTATCCTTGATGCAGATCATCCTGAAATAGAAGATTTTATTAACTGGAAGGTTATAGAAGAACAGAAGGTAGCCTCTCTCGTAACAGGTTCTGTTATAATAAAAAAAGCTCTTGAAGAGATACTTGCTTCCTGTTACACCCCTCTGTTCGTTGAACAATCTGCATCTAAAGATCCTTTTGACTGGAGAGAAAATATATCTCTCAGGGAAGCTATAAACAAAGCTAGAGAGTTATCTGTGCCTGATAACTATATTTTAAAGACTGTATCACTTGCAAAAAAAGGCCATAAAATTATAGATTTTCCTGTATATAATACAGACTGGGATTCCGAAGCCTATTATACTGTTTCAGGCCAGAATTCCAATAACTCCGTAAGGGTTACAGGAGATTTTATGGAAAGGGTTTTAAGAGATGAAGACTGGTACCTTATAGAGAGGACAGAAAAAGAGAAAGCTTCAAAAGAGGGAAGAAAGCCGGAGCCGGTGAAAGTTTTAAAGGCCGCTGAACTGTGGGATAATATTTCCCGTGCCGCATGGGCCTGTGCCGACCCGGGACTTCAATTTCACAGTACAATAAATGAATGGCATACCTGTCCCGGCGACGGTGAGATAAGAGCGTCAAACCCCTGTTCCGAATATATGTTTTTTGATGATACAGCCTGTAATCTCGCATCTCTCAATTTAATCAGGTTTTATGATTTTCTCAATGAACGGTTTGATGTTGAAGCCTACAGACATGCCGTAAGATTATGGACTGTTGTACTGGATATAAGTGTCCTTATGGCACAATACCCGTCTGATAAGATTGCAAAACTCTCCTTTGATTTCAGAAGTCTGGGCCTTGGATTTGCCAATCTCGGTTCTCTTGTTATGGTTATGGGGCATCCCTATGATTCTCCTGAAGCAAGGGCAGTAGCCGCCGCTCTTTCCGCTATTTTGCATATGTCTGCCTTTTCAGCTTCAGCGGAAATGGCAAAGGAATTGATGCCTTTCAGTGGATATGAAAGGAACAGAGAAGCTATGCTCAGGGTGATAAGAAATCACAGAAGAGCTATTTATAACGCACCTCATGGTGAATATGAAGGACTTACAATGAAGCCTGCAGGCATAGATGAAAAATACTGTCCTTCCGAACTGCTTATGGCCGCCAGAGAGGATGGTGACAGAGCCCTTGCTATGGGAGAAGAATACGGATATCGTAATGCCCAGGTAACTGTTCTTGCTCCTACAGGTACAATAGGTCTTGTAATGGATTGCGATACTACCGGCATAGAACCCGATTTTGCTCTCGTAAAATTTAAAAAACTTGCAGGGGGAGGATATTTTAAAATTATCAACCAGTCTGTGCCTCCTGCATTGAAAAAACTCGGATATAGTGAAAAAGAGATTTCAGATATTGTAAGATATGTAAAGGGAACCGGTAATCTTTACGATTGTCCATGGATAAATGCTGATAAACTCATTAAAGCTGGATTTCCGGAAGAAATTATTGAAGAGATTAATAAAAATCTCCCTTATGCTTTTGAATTTTCTTTTCTATTTAATCCTTTTGCTGTTGGAATAGATTTCTGTAAAAGCTTCGGAGTTTCGGAAGAGATGATAAATTCGCCTGGATTTTCTCTCCTTTCTTTTCTTGGTTTTTCCGAGGATGAAATAAGATTATCAGATGAATATATATGTGGTACCATGATGATAGAAGGAGCTCCTCATCTTTCAGAAGATCATTATGCAGTATTTGATACAGCCAGTAAGTGCGGTAAAAATGGCAAAAGATTTATTTCCGTAGATGGCCATATATTTATGATGGCTTCAGTTCAGCCTTTTATATCGGGAGCCATATCAAAAACCATTAATATGCCTTATGAATCTACTGTAGACGATATAAAAAATGCTTATATGAAATCATGGCACCTTGCTCTCAAAGCAGTAGCGCTATACAGGGACGGTTCAAAATTAAGCCAGCCTTTAAGCAGTGTTCCCGGTGCGGAATTTTTTGGCAACTCTCTTTCTGACAGTCCGGTAAAAGATAAGAATATTGAAGATATAACAAGATATATTGCAGAGAGAAAAAGACTGCCTGATAGAAGATGCGGATATACGCAGAAGGCCAAAGTGGCAGGACATACTGTTTACCTGAGGACAGGAGAATATGAAAACGGACAGGTGGGAGAGATTTTTATAGATATGCATAGAGAAGGAGCTGCATTCAGAAGTCTTATGAACTGTTTCGCCATAGCTATTTCCCTGGGCCTCCAGCATGGAGTGCCTCTTGAAGAATTTGTAGACGCTTTTGTTTTTACACGATTCGAACCGAATGGTATTGTTTCAGGTAATAATTATATAAAAATGACTACCTCTGTTATTGATTATATTTTCAGAGAACTTGCCATAACATATCTTGACAGATATGATCTTGCCCATATTGACGATACGAATCATCTCAGAGGAACTGAACTTTCAAAGCCTGATGCGGTTGTTAACAGAGTAGACAAAAAAGAAGGAAAGATAAAAAAAATAGATGCTGTTATAATAGCAAGGGTTCATGGCTATACGGGAGATGTGTGCGAGTCCTGCGGAAGTCTTACTATGGTTCGAAACGGCACGTGTTTGAAGTGTGTGACCTGCGGTAATACGAGCGGATGCAGTTGATTGCTTTTACTGAGTTAAGCATAAATAATACATATATGCTCCCGTGATGCGTAACACGTTACGCATCACGGGAGGAAAATTTTTATTACATGCTTATGCTCAGAAAAGTAAAAATGATATGTGGTTTTTATACAATGAAACATGCTATTTATTACTTAATTTATCCGGTGCGGTAATTAGCATTTCTTCCTCCCTGCAATAATGAGATCTGATTTGTTCATACCTGTTCTTCCTGTGAGTATGTCACAGAAGCCTGCCTCCTCTAAAAGACGTATCAATAATGTTTCCGGTATGAAGTGATTGGCTTTTACGGTCAGTTCTGTCATAAGATTTATTGCATTCATATATAAACTGTCTGTTCCGTAATCGGTCATATTCTGCGTCACAAACCAACCGCCGGGAACTATAGTTGCAGCAATTTTTCTTATAACCTGTTCCAGTTTATCACCGAATATTTGAAGTACATAAGAAGTGAGGACAATATCATATGTTTTTTCCGGCAGATAATCTGTTAACAGGTTACATGGAATGACAGATAATCTGTCTCTATATGCTGATTCTGTATATATATGTTTTATCTCTGCCGCAACGTCAGGTAAATCAGCAATTACTCCATGTAAATTTGAGTTGCAGTCCAGAAGAGCCGCGGTATACTTCCCATGATTTCCTCCTATATCACACAGCCACCGTGCATCATTAAATCCCGGAAGCTTTTCTATGAATTCCACAGTATCCTGCAGAAAACCCCTCATGGCATGCTCTATAATTCCTTTCATCCCATCAGAAAATTTTTTGCTTATACATCCTGCATGCATGCCGGGTTTTTTGAGCAGTTCAGACATATTGGATATAATATGTTCGCAGTTCTTTCTCTGCCAGAGCAGAGAATTTCCCTGATAAAAGGGAGATGTTGAAACAAGGAATTCAGCAGAAGCAGGTGTTACCATATACCTGTTATCTATTATAGTAACCAGTTTACGGCCTTCAAGCAATGAAAGCAGTGCTTTTATGGCACCTTCATCTGTTCCCGTTATCTCTGCTGCTTCCGCAGCAGTCCTGGGGGTTAAAAGATGATCAAAGAGTTTGAGATTGATTGATTCTTTCAGTGCACATGCATCAATAGCTCCGATAAATATAGATTCTATAAAATCGAAATCATTGACCGGTTTTTCCATAGTTGTTTTTGTAACCATTCATTTACTCCTTTTTTTAGATTATAGTTAAGTATCTTAACTATTTTTGAAAAAAAATATTACTTTTCCGGAACTCCGGATATTCTTTCATCTATAATATCATTTATTGTTTCTAACATGACTGATATAGTTGCAATCTGGGATGATGAAAATGAACTCAGACGATTTATCAATTCGTCCATTTCTCTGCCGTGGAATTGTTTATGGGCGTGGTATGCCTGCCATCCCGGTTCTGTAAGTGAAAGTAAATATTCTTTGTTACTGTATGGAGCCTGCTGTTTTTTTACATATCCGTTTTTTGACAGTTTTGAAATCATCTGTGATGTTGCGCTTTTTGTAACACCGAATAGTTTTGATAGACTGGTAATATTGATTTCTTCATTCTCGCCGATTGCCTGAATGATATGTGCTTCATTTGTTGTAATTTCCCTGTCTTTATCTATTTTTATGGGCATAGTCTCCATAAAAGTAAATTTTCGTGCAAACCTTAACAGGTGACTTACTGTATTTGTAATGAGTTCTTTTTTAGTATCCATATATACATGATATAGGTGCTTAACTATTTTGTCAATAGTTTTTCATAATTTTTCTGTAAAATGAAATTATCTGGAAAATTTTTATAAACATGCCAGAACATGTTCCACTGCTGTCTCACCGGACGAGTGTTTTAATATAGTCCCTGCCATGGCAGTACCTGCAAGAAGGATAATATCTCTGTCCGGATCGGCAATTTTTAATGCATAATCATAGGTTTCCAGAGGACCTCCCGCATATTTGCAGAATATATCAGGTTTTATATGTTCGCAGAGTTCTATCATTCTGAGAGGGTTTGCCTGATCTTTACTGTGTTCTTTTTCGTAACATAAAGCAGGAAGGAACATTTTTATATTATGTAAATTTATAAGAGCTTTTAGTGTATTCAGAGGTTCTTCTACTCTTGTTATAAATGTGGCACAGAGAATGATATTCTCTTTCCCTGAATTCTTCATGAGTTCCCCTATGGAATGCATAAGACCTCCGAATTTCAGACTGCTTGCGCCGGCAGAAATCAATGTTACAGGCCTTTCCCTTATAACTTCCATACGTCCCGGACATGTAGCTTTTTTAAGGCCTTTCTTTATAGCTTCCGTAATCTGTGAAAAAGTACCTTTCAGGATATGTCTTTTCCATAAAAGATAGGCTGTATAAGCAGAAAGGACTGCATTGTCTAAATGAAAGGCTCCCGCTACTGAAAGTTCTATGTCCATAGTATGACTGTCCAGAATTATTTCCGCTTTACTTCCCAGTATGGTACATCTGGAATGTTTAACAAAAAAGTCTCTGCCATATATACAGATATGGCCGGCTTTTTTAAGTTCTGCCATGTGTATTATAGCATTCATTATATGATCTTCCTGTTTCCCTATTATGGCAGGTATGTGTTCTTTAAGCCCTCCTGCTTTATGCCATACAGGGCCTGCAACATGTCCCGTATCTTCCAGCCACAGAGGTAAATCGTCAGGAGGTTTTAGCTGTTTAAGGTGGTCACCTCCGACGGTATTTAACATAATTGCACACGGAGATAGCAGGGAAGATGAAGGATCGTCTCTTAAACCTATATTTGCCTCGAAAATTGCAAAGCCTGTGTCGTGCCGTGTAAAATAATCTGCTAGAACAGCATATCTTACATCATAAGAAGCCATAGTTCCGTAAAGGGACAGACAGTATTCGATAAAAGGTTCCAGTGTTCCAACTGATAAAAGAAAATCTTCTACAGAGATCCAGTTACTTTTATTTTCTCCGGCCGTCAACAATTGATATCTTTCCCTGTTGCCGTTATTATCTTCGAATAAAGGCGGTTTTGTTCCGACTCCTACAGGTTTGTTTACTCCTGTTAAAGAAAAGAATTCACTGACGATAAAGGCAAGGAATCTTGAAGCTGATGCTTTACCACAGCTTCCTGCCGTAATGACATAAGGTATATGACGGAGTTTTTCCTGTAACCCCGTTTCTTTAAGCAGCCATGCAGTTCTTTTGCCATGCCTGTCTTCTTCATGTTCCGGATATCCAAATCCCTCTACATATTCCATAGCAGAATTAAATTCTTCAGTCATAATTTTTTATTCTCCTTTTCTTATTTTGTATTTTAAAGGTACAGGAATTTTCATTTTTAATGCCGTAAAATAAGGCTTTAGATGAAAATTATGTAAAATCAACTTATCTAAATAATTTAATACAGGTTTAAACGGTCAGCTCCTCCCGTCACGCGTCACGCGTTACGCGTTACGATTCTCCTTACTAAACCGTCCCTTTTGCAGGCACAGATTTTTTTATTCTCTGTACTTTAGTAAGATGAATACCTGCCATAACCATAATAATTCCTCCAATCTGTGCCGGAGAGAGATGTTCTTTTAAGATTATGGCAGCAAATATGATAATCAACGGTCTCTGTAACATATTAAATATGGATACCCTTGTAGAACCGAGTATATGAAGGGCATAGAGAAATGCTACATTTGCCATTGCACCTGCAAGACCGATCCATATGCCCGGTTTCCAGGCTTCAGCGGGCATGGGTAATGCTGCAGGCGTAAAAGATAACAGCACAAGAAGGCCGTTAATCCAGAATATATATGTGGAAACCAGGGCAGGCTTGAATTCCGACGTAATATCTTCCATTCTGGTTCTGTATATTATCGTGCATATCATGGCACAGAATACGAAAAATATGCCAGTTATGTTCCACTGGTTTATACCGCCCTGATCCAGTGTAAGAAGCACTCCGAAAAAACACAGGAGAAAACCTGTCCAGAATTTTATGTCCAGTCTGTCTCTTCCCAGTGCCGAATTGATTATGGCTATTATTGCCGGATTTGTTGTGACAAATGTTATATATATTATGGCAGATATATGTTTCAGTGCCATAAGGTAAGAGAGATTATTCAGCAATAACAGAATACTTACACTTCCTATTTTGAGCATCCCTTTCCATCCAATCCACCTGAAGGTTCTTGTAAGGGGATATATTACCAGCGCAGCCATTAAGGTTTTGATAAACAGCAATTGATAGGGAGTAATGTTACCCTGGTAAACAAATTTTACTATTACAGGTTCTATTGACGCTGAAAGAAGGGATAAGATTATCCACATGGATGCTACATAATTGAATTTTTTTTCTACATTCATATCACTGTTAACTCCCTGATTAATTTGATTTAATAGTTTTTAGTGATTCGTGACGCGTAACGCGTGACGCGTGACGCGAGGATTACCTGTGATTTCTTAACATATTTAAGTGTATATAAACTTAAGTATGTCATCTTTATTTTTTCCTGAAAGTCCGAGTTTCTCCATAGTTCTTCCTTCCTGTAAAAAATTTCTCTTTAAAATTACTGAAAAAATATTTATTACAGAATCTATTAAAGGTGTTTTTATATCTGCCGTTCTTGCCAGATACCATGCAGGAACAAGACTGCAGCATATATCTTCCATTACAAATCTGTGGTTCAATGTATCGGGGGAAATACTTTTACTGTAATTCGGCACATGAACCAGTGTGTCATAAAGATTGTCTCTCATACAGCAGTAGTATTTATCCAGTAATTCCTTTAAACTTATAAAACTGGTATTATAGGCCTGTCCTATGGCATTTCTTTCTTTTTCCATTTCTTCCAGCAGTGATATTGTATTTTCGGTAAAACCTTCGTAATAGAAAAGAAAACTTTCTTTTCTGTCTACTTTATTCATATTGGCAAGCATGATAAGAGGGTGGGCCATGGCTCCGAAATCTGTAAGTCCTCTCTGAATAAAATTTTCTGCCTGTTCCAGAGCGGGGAAAAATTTCTTTATTATAGAACTGTTTTTTTCAGTTTCCGATGCATTTTCCGATGAATAAAGATTCCATTTTTTATAACCTCTTATCCATACAGTTTCAGGGTCAACTATTCGGGATGCAAAAATTGCATCCGTTTCTATGACTTTTACACCTGTTATATTTTTTTCTCTGAGAAAATTTGTAACCTCAAGAACGCCTCCCAGCTTGCTTGAAAAAAGTATTATTTCATGACCCTGCCTAAAATAGGGACTTATTCTTTTCATTACATCCATATAGGCAGTGGTAACAGTACATATAAAGATTGTATTTACCTGTTTCATAAACTCTTCTGTATTATCAGTAATGTCTTTTATTTTAAATGTGCCGTTCAGCTTATCATAAGCTTTAATTTCCTTCTTTTCTGCTATGGTTTTTACCATGTCGAAATGTCTTACAAGCATATAAACATCATAGCCGAGGCTGGAAAGATAACATGACACAGACCAGGCTGAATTGCTTGAACCTATAACACCTGTACTTTTCATAAGAATTCTCCTTTATATTAAAATCGTAATGCTTTATGGAATATATGACTCTGTCTCAGACTGAAATATTTGATACCTGGTCTCAATCAATTTTTAAATTTTTTTCCTCTTTATATATCGTTCACATTGCTTCAGTCTTCCGTATCCAAGCATTATGCCCAGTATAAAATCTTCTTCATGAGTGAATTCTTTGAGCCCTTTATTGCCGAAATTTTTAAGAACGTCAATACAGAGGGAATTACCGAAAAAAACATTGATTTTACTATCTGTTACGTGATGGATGAGATAATCTATATGTTTATCTGACAGTTTTTTTTCTATGAAATCTTTATAGCTTACCTTGCTTGTATAAAGCACCAGATTTCTCAGGCCTTTTTCATATTCATATATGTGATGAAGAAATATTGTTATATCGGAATGAATTTTTTCATAACTTCTGGCTCTATCCGGCACAAATCCTCCTGATATAAAAGATATTAGATTATTGGAAATTTCTTCATAGGAATAAATCTTACTTATTGTTGACATTATAATTTCACCTTTCTTTATTTTGATACTGAGTCTCAATAATATATTAAAAAAAATATTATTCTATTTATAGATAAGTTATAAATAATTTTTTCTAACTGTAAAGATAATTAATTGTGGTTTATATAAAGGACAGAGGGGGGGCTCTTGTGGATGAGAGTATTTTTTCTGGAGACAGTTTATTAACAGTAAAAGTAATATTTAAAATTTTCAAAATTTTATGTGAGAAGAAAATTGTAAATATGAATATAGCCAGGGAAGAAAAGGCATTTTCCCACTGACAAAAAGGGCAGTTGTTTTCGTCTATAAATCCTCCATGTTCATGAAAAGGTGCATGTGATGGAATGATAATCAGTAATAATAAAAGGAGAAGAGTAATTTTTATTTTCAGCATCTTCTCTCACACACCCCCATTACTTCTACTATATGGTTCTGATGGATAAAATTATTTTTCTTACAGATATCTTCCAGAAATTTATGTAAATCAGGATCTTCAAATTCGGTAATTTTGTTACATTTTATACAGATTAAATGGTGGTGCGGAGTATGTTCGTAAATATGTTCATAATAGACCTGACCCTTATCATCAAAAAATTTCTGGATCAGTTCTGCATCTATCATCTGATTGAGTATTCTGAATAAAGTAGCTCTTGATATATTGTTTTTCTCAGCTTCTTTACGAATATCATCAAGTTTCAGATGACTGTGAACGCTGAAAAGATAATCAAATATTATTTTTCTTGCTGTGGTAAATCTCTGATTTTTGGATTTTAAATAAGTATCGTATTTATTTTCCGGTGTTAACATAATTTTGATACCTGGTCTCATTATTTTTTCTTAATTATAACAGTTGAAAAATATTTGTCAAGTTTTATGGAAAAAAATTCTTTAAAAAAGAGGAACTTCTGTGGTACGGGCAAATTATAATATATAAAATTAAATTTTATTTATAAATGAACATTCCGGGATTTTTATGCAGAAGAAAATAATTGCCTTTACAGTATTAATATTATTTCTCGTAATTCCTTTTCATATCCCTTTTCATATTCATTATGATACAGATGACGGTCATGGCTGTATTTTTTGCCAATGGGAACAGTATTTCTCCAGTCTTAATGTCTTTATTTTCTCTGTATATTTCTTCTTTACCGTTCTTTTATCGGTAATTTTCAGGCTCACGTATTTTTATTATTTTCTATCCACCGGTTTTAACTCCATAAGAGCACCTCCTGAAGTCATTTCTTATAGCCAGATACAGTAAGTCATTATTGTTCATAATTCTCGCGTCACGCGTCACGCGTCACGCGTCACGAAAGAAGTGACTTTATTTGGAATTTATATCTAATTTTACTGTTATATTAATCAGTATAATCCTGGAAGCTCTTCCTTTTATTTTACTCGGTTCTCTTGCTTCCGGCATTATAGAGGTTTTTGTTTCGGAACAGTTTATATGCAGAATATTAAGCCGCAGAGGATATATATCAATGATTGTTGCGTCATTTACAGGTTTGATTTTACCTGTATGTGAATGCACCACTGTTCCTGTATCAAGAAGGCTTATAGTTAAAGGTGTTCCTTTCTATGCGGTAGTTACTTTTATGGTTGCAGTGCCGCAGATAAATCTTCTGACTATTTTTTCTACCTCTATAGCTTTTTCATATAATATAAAAATAATATTTATAAGAATATTAACAGGTTTTCTTATATCCCTGGCAGCAGGTATTTTGTCTGTGTTTATCTTTAAAGAAAGAGGTAAAGACCTTTATATTGAAGGTAAAGATGAAAATTGCTGTTATAGTATTGTAAGTCATAGCCCTGAAGAAGTAATTCCTTTATGGAAAAAAATCGGTAAACTTATGGAAGCTACAATTGATGATTTTTTTTATATAGGTTTTTATTTTCTTACAGGTGCTTTCTGTGCTGCTGCTGTGCAGACATTTTTTCCGAAACAAATCCTTTCCGATATGGCTTCTGGTGAGATTTTGTCCATAGTTTTGATGATGGCTGCCTCTTATCTTCTGTGTCTCTGTTCCGAGGCAAATGCTTTTATTGCAAAGAGCTTTGCCAGGCAGTTTCCACTGGGGTCGGTTATGGCTTTTATGCTTTTCGGGCCTATGATAGATTTAAGAATTACTTTTATGCTTCATGGAGCATTAAGAAAAAGAGTAGTTGTAAAATTAATGTTATTAATAATCAGCCTTAATTTTATCGCTGCTCTCATAATTAATTTTTTATTTAAGAGGTGATATGATTGACTGTTATAGATAAAGAATTTTCCCGGCTAATCGTAATTTCCCTCGTCATTCTTGGTATATTGAATCTTTTTATGGCTGAAACAATAGGCAAACTTGTTCATCCGAGAATGTATCCTTTTACTGTTTTTACACTTATATTTATCAGTATTATGTTTATTTATCAGGCTTTAAGTATGGGGAAAGGAAAAGAAATTTCCAGGTTTAATCCGAAAATAATAATATTTTTTATTCCTCTTATACTTGCGGCATTTTTTGGAGTTACCTCCCTCGGTTCCGGTATTGCATCAAACAGGGGCATGGCATCAGGTTTTTTCGGCGGTGCAGGTAAGGGTAACAGACAGCTTATTGAAAGGTGTAAAATAAACGGCACTCTTGTATTCAATGAAAGTGATTATTTTAACCTTTCTGAAGAATTGCTTGATAATATAAAATCTTATGACGGAGAAAAAATTGAAATAAAGGGTTTTGTATTTAAAATGAATGATTTTAGTGAGAATCAGATAGGTCTCGGAAGGATTGGTATATGGTGCTGTCTTGCCGATTCTATTATGTTCAGCTTTATCTGTGAAACTCATGAAGCCAGAAGTTTTTCTGTAAATGATTGGATAATTGTAGAAGGCGTATTGAAGGCCGGAACCTATAAAAATTCCGCAGTTCCTTTTGTTAAAGTGACATCTATAAAGAAGATAACCCGGCCGGAAAATCCTTATGTATATTTAAAATTATGAATAATCAGGAGGATAATAATGAAGATATGTACAGGTATATGTTTAATAATGATTTTTTTCTCTGCTGTCTGTTTCTGTCAGAATATTAATAATACTGGTGATCCGAATTCACAGAAACAGTCCGACAGTGACCATTTGCAGGTAAAAAGAAGGGATGATTATGTGAAGATGTCTGTGTTGCTTGAAGTTACTGAACAGCCCTGGAGACATCCTGAAAGAGTAAAGTATTTATGGATGAGAAATATATATATAGGTATGATTGGTCTTTCTCTGATAGCTCTTCGTCCAAGGATTAATAAATATATTCACAGGGGAGGTAAGATAAAAATTATTGAATTATAATTTTTTATGACCCGTAACTGCTGAATGTCGTGACGTGTCACGCGTTACGCGTCACACGTCACGAATCAGATGGCATGACTTAAAGTGCCTTCATAAAGGTTGCCAGGCTGGCTTTTTCCTCTTCAGTCAATTTTGTCTCAAGAATCAGGTTGAAGAACTCCACCGTATCTTCAATGGTAAGGAGTCTGCCGTCATGAAGATAGGGAGGACTGTCTTTTATACCTCTGAGAGGAAAGGTTTTTATGGGGCCGTCTGATGAGGCATATCTGCCGTTTATCATAACCGGTTTGTAGAAACGTTCTGCTTTCAGATTATGCATCAGATTATCCGTATAATATGGCCCGGGATGACATACTGCACACTGGCCTTTCCCATAAAAGATTTCCTGTCCTTTTAATTCTGACTCAGTGGCTTTTTTCGGATCAAGTTTACCTAAAATATTAAGTTTCGGTGCAGGCGGAAAATCCATGAGTTCTATAAATTCCGACATTGCATGAACCTGATGACCTCTGTCCAGTATATTAAGTCCTTTTTTGGCAGCTATTACAGGATCTCCGTCAAAATAGGCTGCTCTCTGTTCGAATTCAACGAAATCTTCCACGGTTTTCAGTCCTCTCTGAGAACCTAAAAGCTGCTGAATATTAAGGCCTCTCAGTGTTGGTGTGTCCAGTCTGTGACGGAATTCCTGGGGACGAATGTCTCCAACCAGGTGGGTTGTGCCGTTTGTATGGCCATTTACATGACAGTCAAAGCATGTTACTCCGAAACTTGGTTTTTCCGATCTTCTGTCTTCCGTTGCATTGAACTGTTGCTGCGGAAAGGGACTTACAAGCAGTCTGAGACCTTCAAGCTGTTTAGGATTGAGAGTTCCGTTGAATAATTTGTAGTAATTTTCTATTGTTACAATCTGTCCCTGTGATACATCGCCTAAATCAGGTCTTGTAGTAAGATATATAGCAGGAGGATATTCAGGCATAAATTGATCCGGTATGTCAAAATCCAGATCGAATCTCGTAAGATCGCGGCCATCCTGTTTTTTTATCTGGTCAATATGATATTTAGGAAATAGCATGCCACCTTCTTTATGGTTCGGATGGGGCAGTGGATAAAAACCTGCAGGAAATATTCCCTTTTCCTTTATTTCCTCAGGAGTCATTTTAGAAAGCATATCCCATGTAATACCTTCAGGTAGTTTAACCCTTACGCCTTTCTGAAGAGCTTTCCCTCTGGACATTGTAACGGTTTTATCAGGAATATCACTTAAATCATAACGTTTGTTAAGTAATTCCATGTGTTTTTTCATTATGTCCGGTTTTTCTGCTTTCATTCTCTCCATTATGGTAGTGAAATCTTCCTTTATCACTACAGGAGAGTAACTCGAATTGACTTCCTCTGCATAACTTACAGCAAGGAAAAGAAATACCAGAATGGTTGAAAACAGCAAAACCCCTTTTACGTTTCTCTTCTTCATTTTCCGTCTCCTCTCTTTCTTTATTTTTTTATTTGATTTTTTTCTGTGTCCCTCCTTTCTATCTTTCCATGATGTTAGAACCTGCAGGCTTTTCTTTCTCTTCTGAAATACAGTCCCTGCAGCTTCCTCTTATTTCTGTGAATTTACCGTCAATAATACCCCATTCTTTTACCTCTTTCGGCAGCTCTATATTGTAAAATTCAGGCCAGTAAAAATCCCAGAGCTTTTTACATTTAATACAGAGTATATGATGATGAAGTTCCGTATTGGGATCGAAACGGGCTTTTTCACAGAGTATATGAACTCTGGATATAAGACCCCATGAATAAAAAGTATTTAGAGTTCTGTAGACTGTGTCTATTGAAATAGTAGGCATATTCTCTTTGACTCTGTTATATATATCTTCTACGGAAGGATGGTCTGTTGATTTAAGAATTTCACGAAAAATTTCCAGCTTTTGATAGGTAAGCTTTACGCCATGATCATTACAATGTTTTTTGAGCAGTTCCAGTTTATCCATTGATTACTCTTTTCATTTTTTTAATATAGATAGATAAAAGTAAGATCAAGATAATATTCATATCGTAACGCATGATATATCACGCGTTACGATATTATATGAATTACCAGTTCTCGCCGAGAAGTTCAAAGTAAGACTGAGGATGTGCACATGCAGGACATGACTGGGGAGCTTCGTCTCCTTCATGAAGATAGCCACAGTTAAGACATCTCCATACAACAGGTTTATCTTTCTTGAAGACTTTTTGCTCTTTTACATTCTTAAGTAAATCATTATAGCGTTTTTCATGCTGTTTTTCAGCTATGGAAATAAATTCAAATACCTTTGCTACCACTTCAAATCCTTCTTCTTTTGCTATCTTTGCAAAAGAAGGATACATGGCTGTCCATTCATGATGTTCTCCTGCCGCTGCTGCCATCAAATTTTCTTCTGTAGTTCCTATTACCCCTGCCGGGAAAGCTGCTACTATTTCAACATCTCCTCCTTCAAGGAATTTGAAGAATCTCTTTGCATGTTCTTTTTCCTGATTTGCTGTTTCTTCAAATACGGCAGAAATCTGCATGAAACCTTCCTGTTTTGCTTTACCTGCAAAATAGGTATAACGGTTTCTTGCCTGAGATTCACCTGCAAAAGCTGTCAGTAAATTTTTCTCTGTTTTTGTACCCTTTAAACTTTTCACTTAATAAATCACTCCTCTAAATAATAATTTTTCTTAAATAATAATTATTCTTATTTAAGAGTATAACATAAGTGATTAATATGTCAAGTTTGGAAATTTTTAAAAATCTATTTTGAAATAGATTATATAGGCCTTTATCAGAAAGAAAATGTTATTATTGACAGTAAATAATTATTCCCAATCATCTGTCAGAACAAAAGGTGCCCAGAAGAAGGGATGATGATATTTTTTCATTATATCGATCTGGGCATTTTTCATTGCCTTTGACCTGCTATGATTTTTCAAATAGTAATAAAACCTCATTCTCATACTGAGGTAAGCATAAGTACCGTAACAGGTAAAAGGGTATCCATAAAAAGCTTCTGACTGGCAGGCTCTGGAGAAGAAAAATTAGTTTTTTCTATAGTATTAGAAATTAACCAGTGGTTAATTTATTGTCTG
>JAKPQU010000584.1 GCA_029555925.1 Bacillota bacterium | reverse complement strand
CCACTGGAAGTAAAATGGGCTGGAAACTGAAACCAATTACAGGAAAATTAAGCTATGCAAACCGGAAACAGTAGAACAGCAAGGCTTTTAAAATACTTTACTCACGGGATTTTCTTCATTATTATTTTTCTGTTTTTCCTTCTTTATGCTAGTCACATTTTTATTTATCAGGAAAAACATTCTCTCTTCATTTTATCAGTAGACTATCTGCACGATTTTCTTAAACAGCCAGGTTCCCTGCTGAAATATATTGCTGGTTTCATTGCTTCTTTTTATTATTATCCTGCCGCAGGTGCTGTGATAGCTTCTACCGTGATTTTCTCAACTGTCGTCTTACTGTCACAAATTACAAAGCTTCTTAAAGGCTCTGAAGACTTTGTAATTCCGTTCCTTTCGGGTATTCTTATGTTTTACCTCCAGACAAATTACCAGTACATGCTTTTCAACAATCTGGGTATACTCCTTCAGCTGGCTATGGCATACGTTTTCATAAGATACGGCAGAGGTTACTGGCCGGTAATAATATTGCCCTTATGGTACTTTATAAATGGTGGATTTGCATGGATGTTATACGGTATTTATGGAGCATGCTTAATAGTTACAGGTTTCAAAAAGAATCTTTTAAAAATAGTTCTATTGCTCGCTCTGGCAGCGGTAACTGTTTTTATTTCAGTTGAATTTCTTTTTTACCGCCCATGGCTTGCCCTTTTAATCTATCCCTGGAGCCCGGGTTATGCCAGTGCTGATAATATAATCTTTACAATACTGAGAGGTTTGATTTGCCTTACTCCTTTTATTTGCTGGTTTAAGATACCTTATATTCCAGAGTTTTTAAATACCCCCAATTTTCAAAAGAAACAACATTTAAGATTATTAACGGCATTTTCTGGCATAGGCTTAATTATTGCAACACTCCTTACAACCGCTTTCCTCAGGTATGACAAGAAAACAGAAAATTATTTTCTGGCTGAAAAATTATTCTATGAAGGACGGTATGATGAACTGGTTAGGTTTAATCTTAAAAACCCGACAAAAAACATCATCACACTTTTTCTTGGCAACATCGCTCTGTGCGAAACCGGGAGGCTGAATGAGATGCTTTTCAGTTTTCCTCAGAGCCCTGACGGAAGTACTCTGTTTCAAAAATGGGAAACTGATATAAAAAGTGAAATACTAAAACATGGTGGTAACTTCTATTATACTATCGGGATGATAAATGAGGCTTACAGATGGGCATATGAGAATATGGTTTTAAAAGGCCACACTCCCGACGGATTGAGAATGATGATTAAATGCGAACTAATTAATGGAAATTATAAAAATGCAGAGATTTTTATCAACCTTCTGAAAAAAACCCTTTTTTACAGGAAAGAGGCTGCCGTATTAGAAAAAATGCTATTTAATGATGATGCAGTATCTTCCCATCCCGAGCTGGGAGCAAAGAAAAAAATCAGACCCGGGATTGATTTTTTCACCATCACTGATGACCCGGTTATAAATATTGAAAGAATTGTGGCTACCGATTCGATGTATATAAACAGGAATGCATGGGAATATAAGATGGCTTGGCATCTTCTGAATAAAGATCTGAAAGGAATAGCACAGGTGTGGCAAAAGCTCGATTTGTACGGATATAAAATAGCTCCGAAGCATCTTCAGGAAGCAGCACTTGCAATGAGGACTCTGCTTAAAATAGAACTACCTGCACAGGAAAAGTTAAAGATAACCGCAGATACAGAAAAGCGGTACGCACAATTTCTTCAGACATTTCAGCTTTCGGGTTATGATCTCGCAAAAGCTGAACCA
>JAKPQU010000583.1 GCA_029555925.1 Bacillota bacterium | reverse complement strand
TTTATCTTAAATATATCTTTTTCGTCCACAATAAACTCAAGTTTCTCATTTTGTGAAACAGATTGGTTTTTTTGCTGGGAATAGGCATGTTCATATATCTCAAAACCTCCATTGAGATTTCTTACCTTTTCAAACCCGTTTTGCTTAAGTATTTTATATGCAAAATACCCTCTTCTACCTACTCTACAGTATATAATGTACTTTTTGGTTTTATCCAGCGACGGTATTCTTTCTCTTAGCTTATCAAGAGGAATATTTACAGCACCTTCTATACGGTCTATAGAAAATTCTTCTTCAGTTCTTACATCAAGAATTATGGAATCTTTAAGCTCTTGCTGCACTTCATCGTAATTTATAGTCTGAAGATCATTTTTCAACATGTTGTCTGCAACATATCCTGCTATGTTCACAGGATCTTTTGCTGAACCGTAAGGGGGAGCATAAGCCAGTTCAAGATTCTTTAAATCCCATACTTTCAGTCCGCCTTTGATGGCTGTTGCAATAACGTCTATCCTCTTATCTACACCTTTGCTTCCTACTGATTGAGCACCAAGTATATCTCCCTGCGGAGTAAAAATTACTTTCAGTTTCAGAGGGGTAGCCCCCGGATAATAATCAGCATTACTGTTTCCGGAAATAATACAGTTCATAAACTTTATGTCAAGAGACTTAAGCACACGTTCATTCAGCCCGGTTGAAGCTGCTGTCATATCAAAAACCTTGACTATGGATGTTCCAAGGGTTCCCTGGTACTCCTGACTGTTACCGTTTACTATATTATCAGCAGCAAGCCTTGCCTGTCTGTTTGCCGGCCCAGCAAGCGGAATGAAAACCTGTTTGTGTGAGATGAAATGCTCTATTTCAACGGCATCTCCTACTGCATAAATATTAGGATCTGAAGTCTGCATGTACTTGTTTACCTTTATTCCGGCCTTTCCGAGCTCAAGACCGGAAATTTTTGCCAAGGTTACTTCCGGCGATACTCCTATTGCAAATATCACAATCTGTGCATCAACTGTTCTTGAGCTCTTAAGATGTATCCTTGTAAGCTCACCGTTATATGCAAACTTTTCTACACCATCCCTGAGAATAAGTTCCGCTCCTTTATCGGTTATATGTGAATGCAGCAGAGATGCCATCTCAAAGTCGATCGGGGAAAGTACCTGCGGTCCCATTTCAATTATGGTTACGTTTTTCCCTTTATGCAAAAAATTTTCAGCAGCCTCAAGCCCTATAAACCCTGCCCCTATAACCGCCACTTTCTTTACTTTATGTTCATCGGAGTATTTTATTATTCTGTCCATATCGTTTATATTTCTTAAAGTAAATATGTTCGGAGAGTCTATACCAGCTATCGAAGGTTTTATAGGCTCCGCTCCAGGTGACAGTAATAGAAAATCGTAACTGTCCTCATACTCCCTTGATGTAAGCAGATCTTTTACAAGAACTGTCTTTTTTTCTCTATTAATTTTTACTATGTTGGACTTAACTTTAACAGTAATATTGTTTTTTTCTTTAAACGTTTCAGGGGTTTCAAGCAAAAGTCTTTCCCTGTCCTGTATAACATCTCCTATATGATAGGGCAGTCCACAGTTTGCAAAACTGATATACTCTCCCCTTTCATAAACAGTTATCTGTGCTTTTTCATCAAGCCGTCTCAACCTTGCCGCCGCAGTCGCCCCACCTGCTACTCCTCCCACTACTATTATCTTCATGATCTTCCTCCTTCTAGGAAATTTAGATGTTTAAGAATATTTTCACCGAGTCTTCGTGTTTCCTCTTCAAGTTTTTTTATAGCTTCAGGATTTTTCCATTCTGTTGAACAAAGAGTCTTAAGATATGAACTTACCTCTTCTCTCAATGAAGTAGGTATAAGATCACAGCTGCAGCTTATAGTAGTTCCTATCTTGTTTATATTGCTTTTAAGATAAATATGTGATCTTTCTGCTGCATTAGAATTTTCTCCGTTTATCAGTGTATAAATTTTTTTTCTGCCCTGTAAATCAACTTTTACCATATTTTTTTCGCTGAGCCTTTTTAAAATAGGATATACACTTCCAGCAGAAATGTTTACATCATTTTCTTTACAGTATTTTATAAAGTCGTATCCGGTCATCTGTCTATGACTATAAAGATAAGTTATAATCATATTTTCTATCCATGAGTACTTTGGCATTCTTATCTCCTTAAGATTGTTTTCTATATTATTTTATATCGTAATCGATATATCAATTACGATATAATTATATAGTATATTTTCCTTGTAAAAAAAGATGATTAGCAGTAGTTAACAACAAATAACATATAATAAACCCATCTAAACATAAAATAATTCTTTTTTTGAATTGTACAAGTGATTTTCTATTAAAATTATCAGACTACTCAGTTAAAAGAGAAACTGAAAAGCGATGCAGTCGTTATCTGTAAAGGAGTATCATAAAACTTCAGGAAAAAGTGATATAATTTCTTAGAGATGAGAAAAAATTATCGTATTGAAAGGAGCATGATATGGCATACTCTGAAATTATCAATTTACGTCATTCTACAAGATCTTTTGACAGCTTTTTACTTTCGCAGGAACAGACTGGTGAAATAAAGAAAATCTTGGAAAGCACAGAGAGCATTTCGGGTCAGAGACTTGATTGGCGTGTTGAAAAAATAGAGCAGGCATGTTCTTATCAGCTGTTCGCTCCGGTAAAAGAAAAAAACGGCATAAGCTTTATAGAGTATGGTTTTCAGGGTGAACAGGCAGTCATCGGGCTTACAGCCTTGGATTTAGGCACATGCTGGAAAGGTTATTCAAACTCTTTTGGCGCTCCGTGCTTTATAGAGTTCGGAAAAGAAAAAAGCAGCAAAAAGAACTTACTTATAAAAACGTTTACTCGTAATGGAGTAAAGAAGGAACTTAAAGATCTTATAAAAAACGGTTCGGCTTTTCTAACTAATGAGAACTCTTTTTTGCTTAATTGTTGCAGAATGGCTCCGTCAGCCATAAACAGACAGCCGTGGTCTTTTGATCTTCTCTCAGAGA
>JAKPQU010000193.1 GCA_029555925.1 Bacillota bacterium | reverse complement strand
CAGACAATAAATTAACCACTGGTTAATTTCTAATACTATAGAAAAAACTAATTTTTCTTCTCCAGAGCCTGCCAGTCAGAAGCTTTTTATGGATACCCTTTTATCTGTTACGGTACTAAGCGTCACGATACAATTACCACTGACGTACTGTAAGGACTATTTCCTGTTTTTCATTAATCTCTTCTTCTGCCAGGGTAAAACCCTGTTCTGAAAGAATTTCTTTTGTTTTCAAATAGGCGTACTTCTGTGTAATGGCCTGAATAAAATTCTTCTGTTTTATGGAAGAACCCTGTTCCACTCCCCACCAGTCTGCTACTATATCACAGGTTTCCCCGTTCCATACTATACCTATATCATAAGATGTACCGGTTTTTATCGCAATATCTGCTCTGACTCTTCTATCCTGATAACCTTTGATTTCGGCCCTTATATCACTGTAATTATATCCGAGTTCTTTAACGGCTTTTTTGACACATTCTCTATCAGTAATCTTTGTTTTAACAGTCGTAAAATGAGACATGTTATTTCACCTCTTTTTAGTATTATAGTGGATTTACCATGTTTTGTGAATAGGGAAAAAGTGAGTCGTGAGTCGTGAAAAGTGAGTAGTGAAAAGTGAAGAGTAGGGGCGCCCCCCCCCCGGGGTCGCCCGGTACCGGTGAAAACACGCATTACCCATTACGCATTAAGCATTACGAAACCACCCTTCACGCGTTACGCGTCACGGAGCACGCATTACCTGTTAACTTGCTTTTCTTGCATTATTTTTTGCCCATTCTCTGAGTCTGTTAGATTCTTCTAGTAAAACATAAGGTGTAATGTTATTAAGATTTTTCAGTATTGTTTTATAACTTAAGGTATTTCCCTCTTCACAGGCATCGTAAAGCGATGAAACAACAGCTTTTTTTATCTCGTATCCACTCAGGTTTTTGCTGTTACATGCCAGTGTTTCAAGCTCTTCTTCCGATACAGACACAGAGGCCGTATATATTTTGAAAATTTCTTTTCTTTCTTCCGTATCAGGCAAATCCAGGAAAAATATTTCATCGAATCTGCCTTTTCTGAGAAATTCAGGGGGAAGATTGAAAGGACTGTTTGCAGTGGCAATAACAAATACAGGAGAAGATTTCTCCTGAAGCCAGTTTATAAAGCTTCCGAACAATCTTGAACTTACCCCTGAATCTGTCGATTTCTTGACTCCGTAAAAACCTCTGTCGGCATTATCAATCCATAAAATTGCAGGACATGTGGCTTCTACTGTAATTATAGCTTTACGCAGATTTTCTTCTGAAGAACCCATAAGAGGACTGAAGAGCCTTCCTGTGTCGAGTTTTATTAAGGGCAGAGACCATTCCACTGCAAGTCCTTTAGCTATAAGACTTTTGCCGCATCCTGCAGGGCCTATAAGAATTACGCCTTTCGGTTGATCGGTAATAAAATCTTTTTTTTGAAAAACTTTTCCTCTTTTTAAAAGCCATTTTTTTAGTTTTTCCAGTCCTCCTGTATATTCAAACCCTTCTGTTTCTGTGCAGAATTCAAGTAATTCTGTTTTTCTTATTATCTGTTTTTTTTCATCTATAATAGAATCGATCGATAGGTTTTTCCCCTCTCCCAGGACAAAGGTTTTTTCCATAACTCTTTCTATTTCTTTTATGGTTAGCCCGCGGCATGAGGTTATGAAATTTTTATTGTCTTCTTCGGAAACAATATTTCTGCCGGTAAAAATCTGATGGAATAACTTTTCTATGTCTTCATATGACGGAAGATTATATTCTATGGTTTTTATATCTTTATCTATTTCTACCGGTAAATCAAGTACAGGAGATATGAAAATTATATTATTATCCGTCTGTTTTAACCTATGAGAAAGATTTTTTATGGCTGATTGTACAGACGGATCTTTAAAATATATGTGAAAATCCAGGAGAATAAATATACTGTTACCGTCAGACCTGTAATTGAGTATATAATTCAGTATTTCCAGAGGGTTTTCTCTATTACCTGTAATGTTCCCTTTCCCGCTTTTTAACCCTCCTGTTATTGTCCAGTAATAAATATTTTTTCTTTTTCCTTCTATTTCGTGTATATCTCTTATTATTCTTTCTTCTTCATAGGATATGATATATATCAATGGATATCTTGCTCTGAGCAATGTATCTATTTCTGATTTCTGGGATTTATAGAACACCGGTAATTACCTCCTGTCACGCGTTACACATTACGCGTCACGAATCTAAATTATAGCAGAAAAGAATAGAAGGATACAACTTTCTGAGAAGGAAAAGTATTTCATCTTATAGAATAAAAGGTCTGAAGTAAAGGGAATAACATAAAGTACAGAAAGTCATAAAATACACGAAATTTGCAGGTGATTATTTATGGGAAAAGGTAATACAGATAAATTCCTGGCAGAAGGTATCCATTTCTGGGACGGAGGAGATATTGAAAGAGCGGCGGAGTTTTTTAAAAAAGCACTTCACGAAGATCCTCAGAACAGTGAGGCAAATTGCAGACTGGCCTTATATTATCTGAGAAGCAAGAATTTTGAAGAATCTCTGAAATATGTTGATCAGGCAATTAAAACAGGAACCGAAAAAGAAGAAACAGTTTTCCTGAAAGCTGAATGTCTTATTCAGTTGAAAAATCCGAAAAAGGCCATAGAATGTCTTGAAGCTTCGTTAAAGAAAGGAATTAAATCTGAAAGAATTCTTAAAACCCTGGGAAGAAGTTATTATGAATTGAGCGTGCATTTGCAATCTTCTCAGAATTTTGAAGAAGCTATGGCTATAGCCCAGAAAGGTCTTGAAAAATGCCCTTCTTTCTCTCCTCTTTATAAACTCCTTGGCAAAATTTATTTTGAAGAAGGGGATAATAAAAGTGCGGCAGAACATCTGAATACCTATATAGAAGAGGTTACGGGTGACCCTGAAGCATATGTACTGCTTGGAGATATATATACAGTTCTTCAGGATGTAGAAAAATCTTTGAATAATTATGGTAAAGCCATTACAATTGCTCCTGAAGCACTGCTGCCGTTATATAAAATTGCCCATGTTTATTCAGATATAGGTGAATATCAGAAAGCCGAAGAATATCTTCTCAGGGTTATAGATATAGATCCCAACCTTGCTGCACCTTATGACAGTCTGGGAACTTTATACAGCAGGCTCGGAGATTATGACAAAGCCATACAGCATTATGAAATGGCAGTTGATATAGAACCCAGCATACCTACTCTCTATTACAACCTGGGTCTGAGTTATTTTTATAAAGAAGATTATGAAAAAGCTATAGCTAATTATGAAAAAGCTTTAAAACTTAATCCCAATGATCAGGCTTTTTATTATAATCTCGGCCTTGCCTGTTTTAAATTAAAACAGAATGATAAAGCTCTTGTAAATTATCAAAAAGCCCTGAGTATCGAACCGAATTTCGTTCAGGCTATATATGGAACAGGCAGTGTATGTCTGTCTATGAAAAAATATAATGATGCTATAAAGCATTTTACAAATGCCATAAATTTATCCCCCGATTATGTGGCTCCTGTTTACGGTCTTGCATCTGCCTATGCCCAGAAAAGAGATTTTGAAAAAGCGATTCAATATTTTAACAGAGCACTGGAACTGGAACCGAATGATCCTGTTATTTATCACAGCCTGGGCAGTGTTTATATAGAAAAAGTTGATTTTCAGAACGGGCTGAAATGTTTCCAGTCAGCTATTTCGATTGACCCCGATAATGCTCTTTTCCATTTTACCCTTGGCAATCTTTATTCCGGTATAGGCGATTATGAAAAGGCAAAAGACAGCTACCAGAAGGCCATAGAGTGTGATCCTAATTTTGCACCTTCCCATTATGCCCTCGGCGGTATATATTCAAATCTGCAGGAATTTGATAAATCTCTTGAATGTTATGATACGGCTATAGAACTGGATTCCAAGCTGGCATCTTACTATCAGGATCTGATAATTGTTTCAGATGAAGATAAAGAAGATGTTGTGCTACCCGCACTGTCAGGAGAAAAGAGAAAAATTACACAGAAAATACCGGAAACTCAGGATGTTGCCAGAAAAGAACTGGCAGAAAAAATAGAAGATCTCCTTGTAAATAAATATGAAAAATCTATAGAAAATTATCAACGTATATTGGAATTACCTGATAACAGCGCATCTCCTAACCATTATGAAATGGGGAATGCCAACTATCGTCTCGGTGATTATGAGAAAGCTATTACCAGCTATGAACATGCCATAGAAGAAGGAATAAATGTATCCTATCCATGCTACAGTCTCGGTAATATTTACTTTGAGTTAAAGGATTATGCGAGAGCCATAGAGTATTATATGCAGGCCATAGAATATGATCCGAACCTGGCAAATGCTTACAGCGGTATAGGTACCGTATACTGGCATATTAAAGAATATGAAAATGCCTTTAATAATTACTATAGAGCTATTGAACTGGATAACGGAGATCCTCTGTTCCATTATGGACTCGGTAATACCTATCTTGAACTGAAAGAGATTGATAAAGCAGTAACATGTTATGAAACGTCTCTGGAGATAGACAGTAATTTTACCGCTGCTTACAGCGGCCTTGGAAATGTATTTACGGAATTGAGGGATTACGATAAAGCTATCGGCTATTTCGAACAGGGTCTAAGTATCGATCCCCAGCTACTTTCTGCCTATATAGGACTCGGCAATATTTATGCTCTCCATAAAAATTACGAGAAAGCCCTGGAGTATTATTCTTATGCCCTTACCATAGATCCTCATGAACCGGTATTAAATACCAATATGGCAAATGTATATGTAGAACAGGGTGATTTCTCCAGAGCAAGTGAGATCCTGGAGAAAGTTTCTCAGATAGATCCCAATCTGCCTGCTCTTTATATAGCCTCAGGTATTATCTCGGTAAAATCGGGACAATATAATGAGGGTATAGAATATTTTCAGCGTGCCATTGAATGCAATCCTTCCGAAGCCATAGCACTTAACAATATAGGTCAGGTATATTTGAAACAGGGAAATTACGATATGGCTATGGATAATTTTTATAATGCCCAGGAACTTTCCCCCAATCTTGCAACGTCCTATATGGGACTTGGACTGGTTTATAGCGCGACAGGAAGGCATGAAGATGCTTCTTCATGTTATGAAAAAGCTGCAGCACTTGGTTTCTCCAGTCTTGAGTCCATGACCAATCTAGGTAAAATCTATATGGATATGCAGGAATATGGAAAAGCAATGGAGATTTTCGATCAGACCCTTGAAAGTGCACCTGATTCTATAGATGCAATTATAGGTCTTGCCACTTCTTTTTCAGCAGTGGGAGAATATGAGCTGGCTATAAATAAATTCAAGGAAGCAATGGATATCTCTCCTGATAATCCTTCTGTTTTAAAAGGTACCGGCATTGTTTATATGAAAACAGGTGATTATGAAAATGCCATGAAATGTTTCTCCAGAACCCTGGAGCTTGACCCTCTCAATCATGAAGCATATTATCAGACAGGTCAGATATATCAGATGGAGAGAAAATATGAAGAAGCAGAAGATAACTATGATAAAGCCATAGAGGCTTCTCCTGTAAATGTTGAATATCTTGTTGCATTGGGAGATCTTTACAGATGGCTCAAAAAATATGAGGAAGCAGAGAAGGTATATACAAAAGCAAGAGATATTGATAGAGAAAATGAACTGATAAGGTGTAAATTAACAGAGATTCTCCTTGTGTTAAATAAAAGAGAGGAAGCAAAACTTGTTACAGAAGTGGTAGCTGAAAAAGTACCTCAGGAAAAAGATAAAGATAAGGATAAGGTACAGGATTTCCTTGAAAGAATGACAAGACAGGCTTATATAGAAAGAGAAGAAATACCTGAAGAAAGAACTGTAGCTCAGGAAGAACCGGCTCTCCCAGAGGTGGAACTTGAAATTGCGCCATTCGAGGATGAGGTAAGGTATGAAACACATGAATTTTCTCCTCAACTGGAACAGCAGTTACAATTTGAACCAGAAGAAGAACCACCGCAGGAAGTTTCTTCGGAAGATGAAGAGCTGAAGATTATAAGCTTTGATATGACAGGCGGCGGCCTTTCTTTTGAACATGAAGATGAACCGCCGCAGGAAGAGGCTCCTTTAGAAGAAGCTCATGGACAGGAAGATGAAGAACTGAAAATTATAAGTTTTGAAGGCATTGAAATAGATTTTTCCGATTCTTCTTCAGAAGAAGATGGAATACTGGATGTCCATGATAAAACTGTACAAAAAGTGCCTTCTGACCGTCTTTCTTTACCTCCGAAGTTTTCTCCCATGACTGACAGAGATGAAGATATTATAAAACCGCCCGATAGAAGCGAGCTCTCTGCTCTCTCCGAAACTGATTCGAAACGGTCGCTACTTAAAGCAAAATTTGCAGGCATGAAGTTTGGAGGAGAACCTGAACAGAGAGAAGAAGAACAGGAAACGGAGGAACCTGCAGGAGCAAAAAAATTTACATTGAAGAAGAAAACATCACTCTCTTCCGGTTCATCCAAAGGTATGCCTGCAAGAAGATTGAAAAAACTTTGAAATAGCATTCAGCTTTTAGCAATCAGATTTATACTGATGATAACTTCTATGACTGTATGGTTACAACAAAAATGAGAATATTCCTGGCGTCATGCGTCACGCCTTACACGTTACATTTCTCATATAAATCACAGTTATGAAGTTATCTGATGATTCCTGATTGCTTGGAAATTAGGAGTTATATTAATGGAGGATGCTCATAAAACCAGGGAGCTAAATGATAAAGGTCTGAAGCTTCTTGGGGATGGTAAATTTGAGGAAGCACTCAGATGTTTTGATGAAGCTATAGAAATAGGAGGTGATATGGAGATAACATTGTGGCTCAATAAAGGGCGTGTATTCAAAGAACAGGGAAAAGGTGACGCTTCTATTGAGTGTTTTGACAGGGCACTTGAACTGGAAAGAAAGAAAAAACTGGAATATAAAGAGGAGACAATTTTGGAACCAATGGAAACGAATGAGCCGGTAATTGAACTGTGTAAAGAACTCGAGACATTAAATGAATTCGATCCTGCAAGGCTTGAAATAATAGAAGCCATCGGACATTTTAAATCTGCTACTTCCATACCATACCTTATAAAAGCACTGGAAACAGACTATTCTGTCGGACGGGATAAAATAGCGGAAATGCTTACTGAGATGGAGGCTTTTGAGGCTATACCTGTTTTCTCGACATTGCTACGCAGGGATAAAGACAGTGCTGTCAGGGCAGGCTGTGCAAGAGCCTTGGGGAAACTCGGTGCAGGCGATTCAATAGAGATCCTTCTGGATTCATTAAAGGATCCGTCTTGTGAAGTCAGAGAAGAGGCTCTTGTAGCACTTGAACAGTTTGAAGAAGATAAATATGTGGCAGATGCAATAAAAGCATTTAAAAAAGAGAGCACATTGATTTTGCAATTAAAAGATACAAAAGACATAGAAAAAGTATTATATGATTTTGATAATAATGAACTTGCAGAAAAAATACTTATTGAAGCTCTTAAGGATGATGACAGAGAAGATTTTAATATAATAAGTGCTTTAAGTTTCCTTGGATCTGCAAAAGCTGTAGAACCTCTCATGAGAATACTGAAAGATAAAACTATGCCTTCCGATGTTAGAGCCAGTGCAGCCATATTTATGGGTAATGTGGAAGATAGCAGAACAGCAGAACCTTTGCTGAAAGCTTTAAAAGATGATGATAAACATGTAAGAACCAGTGCCATTATAGCCCTGGGAAAACTCAGGGAAAAACGTGCTGTGGAACCTTTGATTGCTCTGTTGCCTGACGGAGATGAGACAACTAAAAAACATATTATAGATGCCCTGCGCCTGATAAGGCCTACTCAAATTCTTATTAAATCATTGCATGATAAACGTGAAGCCATCAGCCTGGCTGCCATAGAGGTTTTGGGCAGTATAAAAGGCGAAGATGTTGTGAAATCGGTAAAAAAACTTGTAGGTCACGAAGACAGGTTCATAAGAAACAGTGGATTGAAAATACTTTTTAAACAGGAAGCTTTTCAGGAATTGATAGAAGCTCTGGGAAATCCGAAAACCAGGCAGAAAAGCCTTGAGCTGCTTTCAGCAGCCGCTCCCATGAAAGTCAGCTCTTTGCTTATAAAAGCTCTGGAGCATTCCAATGAAGAAATAAGGGGCAGTGCTGCTGAAATACTGGGTATACTTAAAATACATGAAGGAATAAACCCTGTAATAAATCTTTTATCAGACACTTCTCATGTCGTTCTTGACCGGGCAATAGAAGCTCTCGGCAGGCTTGAAGCAATAGAACAACTTATTGAATATGTGGAAAAAGATGTGTCTTTCAGTCCGAAAGCACTTGAGGTTCTGGCTATATACGGCGGTGAAATAAGTTATGAATTTCTCATCAAATCCCTGAAACATAATGATGCCGCAGTGAGAGTTCAGGCCGTAACAGGTCTTGGCAGAATAGAAAGCCACAGAGCCATGAGTCATCTTGTTGAAATGCTCAGAGATAAAGACAGTAAAGTTCAATGCAGTGCATGCTGGGCTCTTGGAAAGTTAAACAGTGAAAAAGTTATAGAACCTTTATGTAAGACATTAAAGGATAAAGATCCTTCTGTCAGGGAAGCTGTAAAGGTTGCCCTTCAGAAATTATCCCTTGAAGGGAAATTGAAAGATAAAGTAATAGATGTTCTTCAGAAGTTTTGTTCTTTTTCTCTTACTGCTTTATTCAGTAAAGAAGAACAGGTTCTTCAGGAGGAAGGAAGAGAGCTTTTAAGAACTATAAAAATACTTGATACGTGAGGCTTATATAAATATAGTTCTATTGGTTTATTGAAAAGCTCTGAGACCTATGGTATGATGAGAGTACCTAAAAAGTGGGGAGTGGTTATTTGATTTGAAAAAGATTGCAGATGGCTTTGTAATTCTGAAGAGATATGGAGAATTAAAGAACGCCTGCTGGATCTTATATCATAACGGTGAAGGTGCGATAGTAGAAATGCCTCCTTTTAAAAGGAGGGAAAAACCGCCATATAAAAAGGCAAAAAGGTTTTTTCAGAAATTTAATATATTCCCAAAATTTGCCTTTTTATCCCATACTCACTGGGATCATTCCAATTCTCTCACATTTTTTCGACTGGAATTTCCTCATACCAGGTTTGTAGCTCATAGTTCTTTTTATAAAGATCCTTATATGCAGTTTTTTATAAAAAATTTCAAAACCGGTAACGGCCATAACAGTCTTTTCGATGAGGTATTTGACGGCTTCTGCTGGGCAGGTGAGCTTGGAGGAGAGCCACTTTTTCTTGTCCATGCTCCAAAACATTCTCCTTCTGACCTGATGGTAATATTCCGTGGTGCTATGATTACAGGAGACTGGAATATAGGTGATATTCGAGATTGTAACAGTCTGGTTCCTGTGAGGCAGAAACTCGTTTCTATAAATAATTTAGAGGAAATTGTATCTCACCTTGATTACAATATACATATGCTCTTTTCCGGTCATGGTGACTGTCTTTTTTACGGTGCAGATTTTTATCGTATTATGGAAGAAACCAAGATTGATCATAACGGCTCACCTGTCCAACTGCCTGCACGATTTACTACGGCAGATGAACTGGATGAAACCCGTTACGGATAGGAGAGTAATGCGTAACGCATGACTCGTCACGCGTTACGTAACTATTGACCGAACAAAAAAACGAGAACTTTTTTCATCCTCCGGCCCCAGGAAATTTCGTCATGACTTCCCCAGTAATCTTCATAATAATGGAGATTTTCCCCCATGATAAAACCTTTATCTGTAAGTATTTCACAGAGATTTCTCGAACCTTCGAAAGGATGGGGTTCTCCTGCTTCCATTTCTTCTTCATCTATTTCGTAAAGTCCCATATCCACCCATATCTGCATATTTCCCGGCTCAACGTCCCATTCTTCAGCCATATCAAGAATAATATTATTATCCCACCATATGGAAGGAGAAATAGCTGCTACTTTACCGAAATATTCCGGATAAGCTATGGCAGCATAAAGTGAAAGCAGGCCTCCGAGAGAAGAGCCTCCGATGGCAGTATCTTCTCTGAAAGGTCTTACGGCAAAATGTTCATCAATATAATCTTTTACCTCTTCTATAAGAAATTTCAGATAAATATCCGCATAGCCCCCTGAGCCTTCCTGCTCATCCTCTGTGGGGGTATATTCGTCATCTCTCCATTCCGAATTGGCAATGCCGACTATAATAATTTCTTGGATAAATCCTTTCTTTATTAACTTGTCTGCAGCTTTGTCCAGATTCCATTTTATTTTAGTTGCGTTTTCTCCGTGATGGCTGAATATATTCTGTCCGTCCTGCATATAAAGTACCGGATAGGTCTTATCCGGATCTTCTCCATACCCTGCAGGAAGATATATATAAATATTTCTCTCTTCACCAAGATATTCAGAGTAGAACGTTCTGGTTTCGATCATGTTATTCAAAAACTCCTTTGTAATCAATCAGTATGATATTTATATTGAAAAAATACGTAACTCCTATGTACATTGATGAGCATAAATAATACATAGTTTAATCCCTGCGCATCACGCATTACGCTTTACGCATTACGAGGTCATTATTTATGGATAGTTATGAAACTAACTACGCTTTGTGAAAAGCTTATAGTCATGTCAGATGTTATAAGCTTTTAATGTTATTCTTCTACAAGTTTAAATTTCCTTTATCTTATTGCTTTTCTTATTATTTTTTCATATAATATTGTGCTGTGAGGTAAATGAATATGAATAACAATATATTTGATATGGATCATACAGAAATAACCTGGTGTCCTGGTTGCGGTAATTTCAGCATATTGAAGATTTTAAAAGAAGCTCTTACGGAACTCCATATAAAGCCGGAGGAATTTATGATGGTGTCTGGTATAGGACAGGCCGCGAAAGCTCCCCATTTTATAAAATCCCATGTGTTTAACGGTCTCCATGGAAGAGCCCTTCCTCCAGCAACTGCCATAAAAGCTGTTAACCCTTCACTTACGGTAATTGTAGAAAGCGGTGATGGAGATATATACGGTGAAGGAGGCAATCATTTCATCCATACTGTAAGAAGAAATCCTGATATAACCGCTATTGTACATAATAATATGGTTTACGGACTTACTAAAGGACAGGCTTCTCCCACATCTCAGATCGGATTTAAAACAAATGTGCAGACAGACGGAGTATGTTCCGAACCGTTTAATCCTGTCAGTATTGCCATCTCCCTTGATGTATCTTTTGTGGCAAGGGCTTTTTGCGGAGATTTTCAGGAAACAAAGGAGATCTTTAAAAAAGCTATAAAACATAAAGGTTTTTCCTTGATAGATGTGTTTCAGCCATGTGTCACTTTTAATAAAGTAAATACCTTTAAGTGGTTCAGGGAACAGACTTATTATATTGAACATGACTATAATCCTTATAGCAGAGCAGATGCTTTCAAAAGATCAATAGAAAAAGAAAAACTACCTCTCGGTATTTTTTATATAAATCCGGGAAAGAAAACCTTTGAAGAAAATACCGGCCTCTACAAAACCTCAGAAGAACCTCTCTTTAAGAGGATACGTGACAGAGAAAAATTATATGATTTAATTTCTTCAAGAAAATGATTTTTCTTCCGATAAGATTTTATGATATAATTAAGGGATGAAAATTAAATAAAGGTCTCAAATATATTAAATCGTGACGTGTCACTAAGTACCGTAACAGGTAAAAGGGTA
>JAKPQU010000569.1 GCA_029555925.1 Bacillota bacterium | reverse complement strand
TTTTATATAGAATTAAAAATTAAATAAGGGCTAATTTATTGTCTGTAAAACAAATTAAATAAGGCAAATTATTTTTCTTCGTAAGAGCCTGTCAGGCAGAAGCTGATAAATGGTTACTAATTTACCTGTAGCGGTAATTAGAAATTACCATAGGAAATTATTTTCATGGTCTTCAGTTTTATCTCGCGTCACGCGTCACGCGTCACGCGTCACGATATATAAGGAGGTGTTTTTATGAAAATGACAAAAAAAGAGCGAATACTTGCCACTCTTAATAAGGAAAAAACAGACAGAATTCCGGCAAGTTTCTGGAGACATTTTTACGAATATGAAACAGATGCAGAAAGTCTGGCCCGTATAATGGTGGATTATCAGAAACAAATGGACTGGGATTTTATCAAGGTAAACTTCAGGGAAAGCTATCATGATGAAGTATGGGGAACAAAATATGAATTTTACAGAGATGGTGTAACAAAACCGAAGCAATTATATTATCCTGTAAATACGCCTGATGATTATAATCATATAACGGTTATTGACCCTCTCGATAGTCCTGTTCTCAGGGAACAGCTTGATGCACTTCATCTTATTAATAAATCTATGGGCAGGGAATTATTTTTTGTAATGACTGTTTTTACTCCTCTTGCTGTTATTTCAAAGCTGGTAAAGAATATTGATGTTTTAATGGATCATATAAAGAATCATAAGGATATCATTCATAAAGTATTGAACAATATAACATGTACCTTTGAAAAATTTATGGAAGAAGCACTTAATACCGGGGTGTCAGGTGTATTTTATGCAACACGGTACTGGGCAAGTGCTGATTATTTTACAGAGGATCAATTCAATGAATTCTGCCGTCCCTATGATATGAGGTTACTTAAAATTGTAAAAGACTGTCCTTTTAATATCCTCCATGTATGTCAGGGAAATAATATGCTTCAAAAAATGGTTGATTATCCTGTTCATGGCTTTCACTGGGATTCATGCGATAAAACAAATATGTCTCTTAAGGATGGTAAGGATCTTGTAAAGGGCATTGTTATGGGAGGGATAAATCACAGAACTACTATTGTTAAAGGCACCGGGGCAGACTGTATCAGAGAAGCAAAAGAGGCATATGATTGTACAGGCGGAAAGGGATGGATACTGGGAGCAGGATGCACCTATCCTGTTTCAACTCCCTTTGAAAACCTGAAAGCCCTGAGAGAGTTGGCTCTGTGAAATAGTGAGCAGTGAGTAGAAGGAGTTAATTTACTACTCACTACTCACGCTTCACAACTTACAACTCACGACTTACGACTCACTACTCACTACTCACGCTTCACGACTTATGATTCACTACCAGTTGTAAAATTTATCGAGTACTACAGGCAGTTGTTTTTTCCACCAGTATTCATGATGATCACATGGTGCAGGCCATACATCATACCAGTGTCTTATACCTTTTGCACTTAAAAGATGGTGAAAATGGTCATTATCACCTTTGCATATATCGTTTTCTCCGCAGAACATCCAGAGGAGAGATTCATTGTTGTACATATGATAGAACCAGGGATCTGCCAGACCCGGTATATAATCTACAGGATTATTTAAATATACGTTTGTGTCATAGTAACCTTCAAGATACTGTCTTATGTCGAAAAGGCCTGACATGGAAACTGCCAGTTGAAAACAATCGGGATGTTTCAGGAACAGGTTCGTAACATTATATCCGCCGAAACTTGCCCCCATACAACCTACAAATGGATTGTGAGTCATATTTCTCACAAACGGTACAAGTTCATGTACTATATATCCTTCATAACCGGTAGCCCAGTTTATCCTGTCGGCCGGGTGTATGTCTCTGTTATACCAGCTTTCCTGATTTATTGAATCTATGGCGAAAAACTGCATATTACCGTTTTCAATCCACGGTGCTGCATCTTCCTGAAGTCTGTAGTAATCTATTTCTCCATGTTTACCGCCGCAGGTAGGGAAATAAATCATAGCAGGTCCCCAGCTGCCTATGCGGAGTACTCCCATGTTCATGCCTACTCTGTGACTGTACCAATCGTAATATTGAACTTCCATAATAATATATTTTCTCCTTTCAACAATAATCTAAAAAATTTATCTGGCTATTATAATTTATTTTTTTTTTCAGATCAAGGTATTACATTACATTTATATGAGAATCGTGAAGGGTGAAGAGTGAAGGGTGTAGGGAGGATACCTTCTCATTCTTTGTTATGACCACCCGGTTATGGTTGTTAGAGTAAAATGAGTGATGCGTAATATGTAACTTAAGGAAATATAACCCGTTACATATTACGCATCCAGAGACTTAATGACGTTAAAAATTTTCTATTTTTTTACTCTCAGATTGTTCCGGAGCTTCCAGTGTAATGCCCCATTTCTTCAACATTTTTTTAACAACTGTTCTTATTTCTTCCTGTGAAACACCGGCATCTTTCATTTCTGCAACAGTATATTTTAATTCCTGTTTCTGTTCCTCTGTAAGCCGGCTCATTAATTCTCTTTTTTGAGATTGATTATCCATGTTCTGCGTACTGATTCCCCAGTCTTTTAACATGTTTTTAACAACAGTTCTTATTTCTTCCCATGAAGCTCCGTCATTTTTCATTCCTTCAACAGTAAACTTTAATTCTTTTTTCTGTTCATCTGTAAGCTTATCCATCCAATCTCTTCTTTGAGATTGATTGCTCTTCTGTGATGTAATACCCCAGTTTTTTAAAAGATCTCTAACAGCAGATTTGATTTCTTCCTGTGAAGCTCCTGCCGCTTTCATTTTCTCTATTTTTGTTTTTAATGTCTGTTTTTGTTCATCTGTAAGGTTATCTTGAAACTCTCTTCCGCGGAATTGATTACTCTGGTTTTGCGGTTTAATGCCCCAGCTTTTAAAAAGCTCCTGAACGGCAGCTCTGATCTCTTCCTGTGAAGCTCCTGCCGCTTTCATTTCCTCTATTTTAGCTTTTACCTGCTGTTTCTGTTCTTCTGTAAGACGGGAATTCATCTGACCCTGATTCAAGTTTCCCGGGATATTATCTTCACTCATAGCCGGCCCTGCTAAAAATATACAGAATATTATTAATAAAATAGATAGAAAATATCTCGTTTTCATAAAACCCTCCTCATAAAATTTATTTTATAGTGTATTTCATAACTTATTGGAATTCAGGTTGTCGTGACGCGTCACGGGTTCAATCCCTGCGCATCACGCATTACGCTTTACGCATTACGAGACCATTATGTATAGAGCATTATGAAACTACCTATAGTTACTAATTATAACATAAAAAATAAAAATTTGCTAAATTGCAATTTTTCTGGCATAATATTTGCTCGGCCTTAAATTCGTAGTAAACATATTTTCAGGAGGTTTTTTATGAAAAAAAATACTGTTATAATTTTATGTGCCTTCTTTATTTATTTTATCAGTTCAGGTGTAGTTTCACAGGAAAATACCTTTAGCGGCAAGTGGTATACCAATGTGGGACTCATGACTATAAAAGTGGAGGGAAGTTATACATCGGGTACCTTTGGAACCGATGGAGGTAATTTTAACGGGATTGTTTCCGATGACGGTCAAAATCTTCATGGAAACTGGTTTGTATCCCCATCTATAGGCCCGGGTTTTAATGCAGGAAGGTTTACAATGAAACTTTCAGATGACGGTAATAGTTTTATAGGAAGAACATGGCATGGTAATAATGAGGATGAGCGGAATTTGATTGCCAGAAGGGTTCTGGAAACGTCAGATAATTTTTCCGGCATGTGGGATACAGACCTGGGAATTTTAGTTATGACAGTCCAGAATAATCATGTTTCAGGTAATTATGAAAAGAAAAATGGTAAGATAGATGGAACTCTGTCACAGGACGGAAAGACAGTTGAAGGTACCTGGTCTCAAGCTCCGTCTTACAAAGCCCCGAAGGACTCAGGAAAATTTGTATTTTCTATTTCAGATGATTATACAAAGTTTAAATGTGAACAGTGGGAAGGAGATAAAAACGGAGAACCAGACGATACATGGAAAGGTAAAAAACTGGAAGATATTTAGAGTGAAAAAATAAAGATAGAAACTCTTAAGACGTGAGAAGTGAACAGTGGAAAATGAATAGAATAAGCTTATTTTTCACTGTTCACTTCTCGCTACTAACAGACATGACCGGAGCAGTTACAACCAAATATGAAAATCAACATCCAGTGAAGTTGCAAACTTCATCATTTTCATATATAGTTAGTTTCATAACTATCCATAAATAATGACCTCGTAATGTGTAAAGCGTAATGCGCAGGGATTAAACCCGTCACGCGTCACGACGACTTAAATTCTAATAAGTTATGAAATACATTATAAAAGGTATGGAAAGAATAAACGACAGATTATTTATCTTTGACGAATAAGAGAGAAGGAAATTATAACATATAATTATATCTATTTATGAACATGGATTTTTTAGAGTTTTTTTGTCTAATTCCAGAAATCCAGTTGTTCTTCAAAGGAATTTTTTCCCTGTGGATCATCCATTTTAAATATGACTTTACCGATTATTGTTATATCTTTGTGTTTTTCAATAATATGGCCTTTTACGGAATAGAATATCATTTCCCCTGAGGAAAGAATTTTCAATTTTTTTATAACCGGATTAACCCAGTTTTTACATATAATTGCTACTATATCCCCATTTTCATATTCTTCATATTCTTTTATAAAGAGTAACATCCCGGGAGTTATACCATATTCAACCATAGAATCTCCTATGGCGGGAATGATAAGATCAAAATCAATATTCCATTCGGCAGGAATAGTTATGGAATTACAGAGAGTTTTCATCTGATTACTCCTGATTGTGCAAAATTAAAACTAGAAGATTAAAGCATCTTCTAGTCTTTTTTACTGTTACTATATATAATTCTCTATATTAAAAATTATTCCTGCCATTATATTCCTGTAGAACGTTATACTTATCTTTGAAGATAATTACCTTTTTTAAATATACCGAAAAACCTTATCATTACTGGTATAATTATTGAATTTTTTTATGTAATTATCTATGCAAAAAAGTATAGAAAAATAATTTCTTAATATGAACGTATCGAGCAGGGGGAGATGAACGTATTTTCATAAGATTTTTATTTTATATCGGCATATTTGCAATATACCTCGTAATTCTCTTCATACATGTCTGGTGGCATGCGACGAGGAAAGTACAATTTTTACCTTGAAACACTTTTCTAATCATTTTCTTTTACTCCTTCTCTCGTTTATAGTGTATTTTATACCGGCATACCCAATACGTACCAATACTTCTTTTTGCAGGGCCAGCTAATGAAATTACAATTTTTGCCTGGAAATACTCTTTTTATCATTTTTTTTCATCTTCTTTCTTTAAATTTATAATATTCTTCCGGACCTTCTTTCTTTGTTCTGTGCCTTCATTATGGATTATAATATGAAGTTATGAAAAAGTTGTGAAGAATTTTAGAATTTCGTGTGAAAAAATAAAATAGATATTTATTCTGACTTTCCTGAAGTGGCTATTGCGCGTCAACATTCTTTACTATTCCCGGTAGAATTACTGGCTTTACCGATTCTATCATAGCAATATCACGATAAATTTAATGTTATATATAGTGTATTTCATAACTTATTAGAATTTAAGTCTTCGTGACACGTCACGGGTTTAATCCCTGCGCATTACGCATTACACTTTACGCATTACGAGGTCATTATTTATGGATAGTTATGAAACTAACTATAATCAAAAGTTTTTAAGACATTCTTCGAGGTTTAAAAAAAAGATTTTTTATCTATTTATTTTTTTTAAAAATTGCTGATAATATATATAGAGGTAACATATGAAAACCATAGCTTTTGCCACAGGATGTTTTTATAAATGGCATTGGAATATTGATAAAATAATTGACTATCTCAGAGAGCTTAATTGTAAAGCATTAGAATTGACCTTTGCTTACAGGGAAGATTTTTATGTACATAAGATGAATGAACGTAATTCTGACTATCTTTCATCTCTTGATTATCTTTCCCTTCATCTTCCTTTCAGGTTTACTTATAAAAATGATAGAGAAACAGAGGACTTTATATCGGATATACTCTCATTCTGTGAAAAAACTTCTGTGAAAAATCTTGTTATCCATCCAAACAGAATAGAAGACTTTTCAGTTATTTCTCTGCTGAAATCTTCCGGGATTAAAGTCAGTTTTGAAATACTCGGAAAAGGCAAGGGACTGACAGTTAAAGATTATGACAGATTGCTCTGTGATTTTGAAGATACAATGATTGTTCTGGATGTTACCCATGCCCTGACCCATTCGTATGAACATCTTGATTACCTTGTATCCTGGCTCGGAGATAACGAAAGATTGTCTGAAATACATATAAGTAATTTTGTCAACGGGAAAGAACACAGACCTGTTAACAGAGACAGTAAACTTGTTGAAAAGGTAGAACATTTCAATGTACCATTTATTATTGAAGTAACTTACAGTCCGGGAGATATGAGAAGTTGTGAGAGTGATTTTAATTTTTTGACATATAATTTATATGCTTAGGGGTTGTCAGGAAATAACTACATCATACGTTTGGATCGTGACGCGTAACGCGTAACGCGTGACGGGATGATACGAGCCGTAATTTACCAGGGTTATTTTCTTACAGTTCCTAATTACCGTAACAGGTAAAAGGGTATCTGTAAAAAGCTTTTGCCTGGCAGGCTCTGGAGAAGAAAAATTAGTTTTTTATATAGAATTAAAAATTAAATAAGGGTTAATTTATTGTCTGTAAATCAAATGATATAAGGCAAATTATTTTTCTTCGTAAGAGCCTGTCAGGCAGAAGCTGATAAAATGGTTACGAATTTATTTGGAGTGGTAATTAGTATTCTTGTATCTATTCCCCGGCATCTTCAGGAAAGGAATTTTGCTGATAGCTGATTTATGAAACTGGAAAGACTTCTTGCACTGATTGTGCTGCTTCTTAACCAGGAAAAAATGACTGCAAAAGATCTGGCAGATTATTTTGAGGTAACGGAAAGAACAATCTATCGCGATATAGAAACAATCAATCAATCAGGCATTCCTGTCGTATCCTTTCATGGCCGTAACGGCGGCTTCGGTATTATGGATACCTATAAAATAGACAGGAATATTCTGACAGTAAATGATTTCAATATGATAATTACGGCACTTACAGGTATAAAAGGAACTTTAAATGACAGAAGACTTGATTATCTTCTGGAAAAGATTAAAAATTTAATACCTCCCAGGGATCTGGAATTTTTAAATAAAGAAAATGAACATATTATTATAGATTTTCATCCGTGGGATACCTGCAAAACAGGGAAAGAATCTTTTGAGTTTATTGACAGAGCTATAAAAGAAAAAAAAATTATTTCTTTTTCTTATTTAAACGTAAAGGGAGAACATACAGAGAGACAGGTAGAACCTGTAGCTTTGATCGTAAAAGGATATATATGGTATCTTTACGGATATTGTCTGATGCGAAACGATTTTCGTGTTTTCCGTCTTTCCAGGATAAAAAATATAAATTTACTTGATCAGACATTTGTAAGAAGGAAAGAGCCGAAGGATTTTTCCTGGAATGAAGTATGGTTTGATAAAATACCAAAAATTAATCTCCTTTTACGTTTTGACAGAAAATTACTTGTAAGAGTAGAAGATTATTTTGGCAGAGAATATATGGAATTACAGGAAGACGGTACCATAATGGTCAGGCTGGAACACCAGTATGATGAGTGGTTGATTGGCATGATCCTGAGCTTCGGAAGTGATGTGGAAGTGCTGGAACCTGATTATTTAAGGCATGAATTAAAAGAAAAAGGGAGAAAGCTTGTGGATATGTACGGCGAAAGAGTGAGTCGTGAATAGACCTCTTTCACTTACTATTCACGAGTCACTACTCACTACATATTATAATACGTGAAGGAAAACAAGCACATAGAGTATTACTGTCAGTACCGGGATAAGCCATAAAGCGGTAATATATGTCATTTTGACATTCTTTTCCAGTTTTCTTTCATTGAAGAATATCATTATAACACTTGAAGCCACATTCAGGAAAATACTTAAATAGCTGGATATAAAGATTTTATCTGCCCATAGTAAGATAACCTGTCTGAGGAATAGATGAAGTGGCATTTAAATGCAACATGGCACATGCAAGCAACATACCTGCAGTAATGGTATATCTGTTGCCTATAACACTGATGCCTACAATTAATGTTACAAAGGAAGCAAGCATAAGTATAAATAAAGGCACAAGCACCTTCATGAAGGCAGGAAGACGATTACGGGTAATAGTCATAGGAAAGGTGAAGGTAGAAAATTTTTCTTTCATATATGAATCTACACCATATTTCGGCTCTCCTTCTTTAATGGAAATAAAAATATATTATTCCTCCCAGATTTAAGAATATTTAATATACATATTAGTATTCTTAAATCTGTATTTTTTTCCTTTTAATAAATCATAAAAATAAAATTATTAAAAGAATTGGTAAAATATATGACATAATGATGTCAGATTTTTCCTGTATAATAATCTGATTACTGACCTGAGCATAAGCATGTAATAAAAGTTTTCCTCCCGTCACGCGTCACGAGAGTATATATGTATTATAGTGTATTTCATAACTTATTAGAATTTAAGTTTGTCGTGACGCGCGTAAGGCGTGACGGGTTTTAATCCCTGCGCATCACGCATTACGCTTTACGCATCACGAGGTCATTATTTATGGATAGTTATGAAACTAACTATATTTATGCTCACCTAAGTACCGTAACAGGTAAAATGGTATCCGTAAAAAGCTTCTGCCTGGCGGGCTATGGAGAAGAAAAATTAGTTTTTTATATAGAATTAAAAATTAAATAAGGGCTAATTTATTGTCTGTAAAACACATTAAATAAGGCAAATTATTTTTCTTCGTAAGAGCCTGTCAGGCAGAAGCTGATAAATGGTTACTAATTTACCTGTAGCGGTAATAAGTAAAAGTTATAAATAGGAGAAAATAATTTATATGAAGATGGTTATAGACGAAGAAATAAAAAATAATATGCTTTTTGAAGAAAGAACGTCCCCTTATACTTATGGAATAGCACTGCCATGGAATCATCAGAAAAATATAATAATCAAAGGTGCGAGGGAACATAATCTCAGGAATATAAATCTTGAATTGCCCCGTGACAGTCTTATTGTCATTACAGGCCTTTCAGGAAGCGGCAAATCTACTCTTGCCTTCGATACAATCTATGCGGAAGGTCAGCGCCGTTACGTAGAATCACTTTCTGCCTATGCAAGACAGTTCTTGGGTCTTATGCAGAAACCTGATGTGGATTCTATTGAAGGTCTGAGTCCTGCCATTTCAATTGATCAGAAGACGACAAGCAAGAATCCGAGAAGTACTGTGGGAACTGTAACGGAAATCTATGATTATTTAAGACTTCTCATTGCGAGAATAGGAACACCTTATTGCCCGGAGCATAATATTGAAATACAGGCACTGTCGCCGGAAAAGATAACTGAAAATATCAACAATAATATGACAGGTATGGTTACAGTCCTTTCTCCCGTTATAAGGCAGAAAAAAGGTACTTATGAAAAATTGATAACAGATTTAAATAAAGATGGTTTTTTTACGTGCAAGGATTAACGGGAAAGTCTACAGAACAGATGAAAAGATACGCCTGGAGAGATATAAAAAGCATGACATAGAAATAGTCGTTGACCGGGTAAATATAGAGGAAAAATCAAGACTTGTGGAAGCAATTGAGGTAGCTTTGCGTGAAGCTGACGGCCTTGTAATAATCCTTGACGAATCCGGGAGAGAGAAAATATTTTCATCAAAGCTCGCCTGTCCTGTATGCGGCCTTGCCTTTGAAGAACTTCAACCCAGGATGTTTTCTTTTAACAGTCCTTTTGGCGCATGCCAGACCTGTCATGGTCTCGGAATTAAAATGGATTTCGATCCGGAGCTTATTATACCTGATAAGACAAAAAACATAGCAGACGGTGCAATCATGCTGTACAGAAATGCCATAGACGGATGGCGAGGTCAGTATCTCGGTTCTGTGGCAAAACATTTTGGTTTTTCTGTTTTCACTCCCATAAATGAACTGACTGAAGAACAGTACAAAATTCTTATGTATGGTTCCGATGAACATATTAAATTCAATCTTGTAATGAAAAAAGGTGAAGTGGAATGGAATTCTACAAATACCTGGGAAGGTCTTATACCACAGTCTGAACGTCTTTATAACCAGACGGAATCGGAATATCGCCGGCAGGAACTTGAAAAATTTATGCGTGTTTCCCCGTGTCCTTCCTGTAACGGGAAGCGTCTCGGCCAGAAAGCTCTTTCTGTGAGAATTGACGGCAAATCTATTGTTGATATTACAGATATGTCCGTTTCTCAGTCTATAAAATTCTTTACGGAATTAAATCTCAGTAAAAAACAGATGGATATTGCAAAACAGGTTCTCAAAGAAATTAAAAGCAGACTTTCTTTTCTTGAAAAGGTTGGCCTCGATTATCTCACTCTTTCGAGAACTGCTTCCACTATTTCAGGCGGAGAAGCACAGAGAATAAGGCTTGCCACTCAGATTGGCTCTAGTCTGATGGGAGTGCTTTATATACTTGATGAACCGTCTGTAGGCCTTCATCAGAGGGATAATAAAAAACTCATTGATACTCTTTATAATCTTAAAGAACAGGGCAATACGGTTATAGTCGTGGAACATGATGAAGATACTATCACATCGGCAGATTATGTTGTAGATATAGGACCCGGAGCAGGTCTGCATGGAGGAGAAGTAGTGGCACAGGGACCTCCTGAGGATATAAAGAAAAATCCTCTCTCTCTTACCGGTAAATATTTATCAGGGAAATTAAGAATAGAAACACCGGGAAAGAGGAGAAAAAGTGATAAATTTATTCATATAACAGGCTGCAGAGAACATAATCTGAAAAATATTGATGTTCATATTCCGGCCTGTGTCTTTAATGCCATTACCGGCGTCTCCGGTTCCGGCAAATCAACCCTTATTTATGAAATACTCTATAAAGGACTTATGAAAAAACTTCATAATTCAAAGGAATTGCCGGGTCTTCATAATTCTATCTCTTTTGATGTGGATATTGATAAGGTTATAATTATCGATCAGAGTCCCATAGGCAGAACTCCCAGAAGCAATCCCGCCACCTATACAAAATTATTTGATGAAATACGAAACATTTTTGCTCAGACAGAAGAAGCAAAGATGAGAGGGTATAAAGCAGGGAGATTTTCTTTCAATGTAAAGGGCGGCCGTTGCGAAGCATGTCAGGGAGACGGTCTTATTAAAATAGAAATGAATTTTTTACCTGATGTTTATGTAGAGTGCGAGGAATGTAAAGGAAAACGTTACAATAAAGAGACTCTTGACGTAAAATACAAAGGTAAAAATATAGCAGAAATACTTTCTATGAGTGTAGATGAAGGACTCGTATTTTTTTCACATATTCCTTCTGTATTAAATAAACTGGAAACCCTGGACAGGGTCGGTCTGGGTTATATAAAACTTGGTCAGAGTTCCACCACCCTTTCAGGGGGAGAAGCACAGAGGATAAAGCTTACAAGAGAATTATCCAGAAGAGATACAGGTAATACTATTTATCTGCTCGATGAACCAACAACGGGACTGCATTTTCATGATGTAAAAAAACTTATAAAAGTATTGAATGATCTTGTAGACAGGGGCAATACAGTTGTTGTTATAGAACATAATCTGGATGTAATAAAATCGTGTGATTATATTATTGACCTGGGCCCTGAAGGAGGAGACAGGGGAGGAAGAATTATATCGTCAGGAACACCTGAAGAGGTGGCAGAGAATAAGAACAGTTATACAGGAATGTTTTTGAAAAATTGCCTGGGGAAATAGTGACCAGTAAACAGTGATCAGTGGACAGTGACCAGTGATCAGTGGTCAGTGATCAGTGAACAGTGAGTATATAAAATTATGTCTCACCCATTACACCTCACGTCTCACGCCTCACAAAACCACCCGTCACGCGTCACGCGTTACGCGTCACGATTATAACGCCTCACCTGTCATGGAAAAATTATCCAAAAGTTTACATTATGTTAACAAAAAATGCTGTTTATTTAACAAAAATTTACAATTAACATGTTACAATAAATTTCAATTGTGTATAAATATAAAAAGCATTTTGTTTTTAGGAGAGAATTTACATGTGTAAAAGAAGTATTCTTGTTGTCGATGACGAGAAATCAATCTGTGATATGCTGGCAATGAAGCTTTCCTGTGAAGGATTTGAAGTGTTTGAAGCAATGGGAGGAGATGAGGCCATACATAAAGCAGAAGAAAAACATCCTGACCTTATACTCCTTGATATACTTATGCCTCATGTAAATGGGCTTGATGTTTGCCGGTATCTTAAAAAGAATATAAACACAAGTGATATACCTGTTATAATGGTCAGTTGCCTCCATGATCTTGATACCAGACTTGAGAGTTTTCAGATAGGTGCAGCTGATTTTGTTACTAAACCTTTTTTAAACGGCAGCCTTATAAAATCTGTTCTGAAAGTATTACATCCCGCTATTTTGATTGTTGATGATAATGAAGATCTCCGAATAGCTTTAAAAATCTGGTTTGAAGATCAGGGATACAGGATTTCCATTGCAGGAAATGCAGAACAGGCTTATTCTTTAATGGAAGAACAAATATTTCAACTTGCCCTTTTAGATTATAATCTTGGTTCCGGCCCAACAGGAGTAGATATTTTTAATTATATAAAAAATAAAGGTTTATCTACAAAATCTCTGTTTATTACAAGTGAGTTTGATGCTGAAGATTTAAATATACTCGTTACGGAAAATCAGTGTGAAGTTCTGCAAAAACCATTCAGATTGAAAGTAATAGATGAGAAAGTTAAAAGATTATTAAAATAAAAAGCAATAATAAAATTTTATATAATCCCCCTGTTAAAGAAGGACAGGGGGATTATTGTATGGAATTACTTTATTGAGGTGAGCATAAATAATACATAATTCACTGCCCGATCTCTGATAGACGTATAAAGTATAAAGATATTGAAAGAAGGACAATTATGACTAAATCTATAGATACTGTTGAAATAGAAGGAGTAAAACTCCATCTGTCCCACCCTGATGAATTGCCTCTCAGGTGGGTAGGTCAGAGAGATTTGATGTGTCAGCTTCTTGCTGCCTGGATGATTATTCATGATAAGGATTATCCCCTTAATCCCAGGTTACTGGGTAAACCGGGAGTCGGGAAAACGACTCTGGCTTATGCTACGGCAAAGGAACTTAAAAGAGAAGTTTATATATTTCAGGCCACTATGGACACAAGGCCCGAGGATCTGCTTATAACACCTGTCGTATCATCACAGCAGGAGATAAAATATGTTGCCAGTTCCATAGTGACAGCTATGATAAGAGGTGGTGTTGTCATACTGGACGAGGGAAACAGAATGAGTGAGAAAAGCTGGGCATCTCTGGCTCCTCTCCTGGATAATCGCAGATATATAGAATCCATTGTAGCAGGGGTAAAAATAAATGCCCATAAGGATTTTCGTTTCTGTGCCACCATGAATGACGATGCAAGCACCTTTGAACTGCCCGAATATATTCATTCAAGGCTCCAGCCTCAGATATTCATAGATTTCCCCGAAAGAGACGATGAACTGCTTATACTGAAAGAAAACCTTCCTTTTATGGAGCAGAACATACTTGCCTATGTTGTGGATTTCCTTCAGAGGGCTCACAGGAAAGATGAAAGATATACCGTAAGAGACGGAATAAATATAGGCAGATATGCAGGTAAAATAATAAAATCTCAGAAGGTTACCCTGGATAGCGCTCTGAAAAATGCCGTTAAACAGATACTCGGTGCTGAAGCCCTTGTTTATCTTTCTTCAGGGCCGAAAGTTGTTAAGTAGTGAAGAGTGGAAAGTGGCCGACAGTGGCGAACCACTGTGTTTGCCCTGTAACCTGAATGCTGAAGGGTGAAACCACGCGTCACGCGTCACGCGTCACGCGTCACGATACAATGAAACATAAACCATTTTATATTCAACTTGAACATCTTTATATAGTCCCTGTATGTCATTACAGATTTGAATTTGCCTGGTATGTGATGAAGACTGTAAAAGAACTTTCCCCTGATATTATTGCAGTGGAACTTCCTTCTACCCTTAAAGAATATATTGTTAAAGCAGTGGAGAGATTTCCATATCTTTCTGTCATATTTTATCAGAATAATAATGAAGATTATATATATTTTCCCGTTGAACCTTCTGATCCTCTGTGTGAAGCGGTAAGAAGCGGTATGGAAATGAATATACCGGTTCATTTTATAGATTTAGATGTAGATGATTACCCTCTTGTTTTTGACCCTATGCCTGATTCTTATGCGATTTACAAAACAGGTCTTGAAACCTACTGGGAAACCTGTAAGTCTGTATGGAAAGAGCTTGACCGTCCTGTATATGAAGCAGATGAGAAAAGAGACATTCATATGACTTACTGTCTTCAGAAATTGCTGAAGAGCGGTGATAAAGTACTTTTTATCTGCGGCATGGCTCATGTCCAATCTATAATAGATAAAATGAAAACCCCTCAGATACAGCCCATAGGTAAGGTAGTACGTAAAGATATAAGGTTATTTAACCTGAGTTCCGACTCAATAAGAGAGGTTACGGGAGAAATGCCTTTTAATATTGCAGTCTATGAAGGTATGAGAGGACAACATAAAGAAGAAGAACCTGTCCCGGTGGAATATGACGATGAGCATAAGATAATATCGATTTTTGATAAGAAAAAGCCTGTTGAAAAAGAGGAAGAGATTAAGGAAATCCGTGAGGAAGAAGTGATAGAAGAAGATAATGAGGACAGGTTATTCTTTGAGATTCCTTTAGAGAAATATTCTGCTTTTATGAATAAACTCATGAAACTTCTCGCTCCGAAACTTGGCAGCATCATAAAACCTGCCGCAGAAGAGCCTGATAAACTATCTTCAGATTTTACAGGATTGGAATTCATTGAACCGAAACCATATAAAATAAAACCCGGTAATATTCATAAATTTCTCACATCGGAAGACAGAAGAGAAGATTTGATAAAATTTTATAAAGAATTTTTACAGAAAGATAAAGAAACCTTCCTTCTTCCTGACAGGCAGAAATTGATGATTGGACTCATAAAAAAAGGAGCGGACTTTTACAGGGAAAATACAGGTGAAGAAATCAAACCATGGCAGCTAGATATTTTTATGAAATTTGCAGGGAATTATGCCCTTGTTACCGGCTCTCTGCTTCCTGATTTCTTTCAGCTTATTACATGCGGGCGGAGTGTGGCAGATGATAATTATGCCTATGAGATATGGGATCTGGGAAGTTTCTATCCCTGGATCGACAGAAGCGGAAAATTCCAGACTGTAGATATAAAGGCCGAACAGGTATGGCTTCATGGTAAAAAAATTATGCTCAGAAGAAAGTTTCCCCGTCTGAGGAAACTTCTCAGACCTGTCTATCTGAAAGACAGAAAAAAAGAGAGAAAACCCGGCGACTGGACAAAGGATTTCGACGGACTCTGTATCTGCTCCTATCCCCCTGAAGATATAATCATAGAAGACTACGGCCTTTATCTGAAGAAAAAAGGAAAACATATACTCAGTCAGGAACAGGCAAGGGTAATACCTTTTTCTTCTTCATTGCTTGACGGTGTGGATATAAAAGAAACCATAAGAAACTGGCATGACGGCAGGAAGCTATATGTAAAAGAAGCAAGGCAGATTGCCGGAGGAGTCGGTTCAGTGGTAGTTATTTTCGATGAAGACGAAGGGGATGCAGGATATCCCTGGAGAACAACCTGGCAGGGTGAACATGGACAGGAATCTGATATGGCTTTTTATGCCACTCTTCCATCTGATAAAATAGTTGGGCCGGGAATTGCGAGATGTGAATACGGAGGGTTTATGATGAGTTATCCTCCCATGAGGGTATGGGATGTATGGAGTGATCCCTTTTATGACAGTGCAAGAAGCAAATCGGAAGTGCTCCTTATGGCTGCCATTGAATACAGTCTGGAACAGTATATAATTTATGTGGCGGCAAAGGCTCCCAGGACATGGTTTCAGTCCTTTGCCGGAAGGCTGAATAAAAAGGTGAAATATCTACCCATAGGAAGTCTTTCACCTGTTACATTGAAGAAGATAAGGGTTTTTCATGTGCTGAGCAAAAGGCAGGTAAGGGAATATGCAAAGGATTATGTGTGGTGAAATTTTTTCCTGTCCCTTGCTTTGTCTGAGATTATAGTTAGTTTCATAACTAACCATAAATAATGACCTCGTAATGCGTGACGCGTAATGCGTGATGCGCATAGATTAAACCCGTCACGCGTCACGCGTTACGCGTCACTACGACTTAAATTCTAATAAGTTATGAAATGCACTATAAAGTAATAAAAAGGATAATTGTAATTCATATCCAATCTATAAAAATTTGCTAATCCTTTGTTATAGTTCAATTCACTACTCACCTGTTTATCGGCGTCCCATAATTCTGAATCTTTGTCTGCATTTCAGGGCTCAATTGTTTCATAAACTCTGCATTATACACACCTGTAGGCAGATTTGGTAAAGCATTTTTGAATAACTGTTGAGCAGCGACACTGTAAAACCGTGATATGGCAGCAGGTGTTCCGTCTTTGACCGATGGATCAACGTCGGTTTTGATGATTGATATAGTATTGTCACTGTTGCGGAGAATATCGAAGGTATGGAACTCCTGAGGGAAATCCCTTAATGATGAGGTTTCTATCTCCCAGAAGCCGTATTCAGCTCCCTGATGGGCAGGGTCTGTTGACGGATGGGCTCTAACAGTGTTTACATGAACATGTCCCGTGACCCACAGGATAAGATTCGAATATGAACTGAGTTTGAAAAGCAGATCTGTACTGGATATATAAGAACCCGGTGAGTCGATAAGACTGACCGGCACATGTGCGGAGATAATCATTAGCTTACCTTCGGCCTGCCCCTTATCCAGCTCACTTATAAGCCATTCGTAGCGCTCTTTGTCAAGAGAGCCATTTTTATTAAAAACGAAATTTTCGTCTGCCTGGGTATCGTCGAGGACTATAACCTTTAATGGTAAATTCGCCTTTGGCTCGAAGCTATAGCAGGCAAAATCTCTGTCTATGTTGGTCTGACTGAAACCGTGGCCCACCGGATTTGAAGATGTGGTGAAAAATTGGCTCATCCATTCTTTTTTCGAAAGTGAACGGCGAGTAGCATCTGCTGCAAGTACCTTTGGAGGATTCTGGAAATTTTCTACAGGTCCTACACCTATAATGTTACCGTAAGGCGTACTTCCGTCAATTGTACCCATATAATCGGTACGGACATTTATGTCGCCGTTGCTTATGTCTCCAAGAAGGATGATATTCTCACCTGTATAGTACTGTCTGAAGTAATCTGTAACAGGGTATGAACCACACCATTCATGATCATGGTTTCCGAGAGTCTGATACCAGGGTATAGTCTTATCAAGGCCTGCAGCCTGGTAAGGTTTCTGATAATCTATTGTGTCTGCTCCTGCATGATTACCTGAACTGGGTGTGATAACCTTTCCGTCAATGACATCCATATACCATCTTAATTCGTTATACTGGGTGCTGTTGCATACATCTCCCAGAGAGAGACCGAAATCAAAGGGATTTTGTTTATGAAGGACATTTACCGTCTGCATTGCCGCATCGAGTACATGAGTCGTATAAAGCATAACAGGTGAATATGCCGAAGAGTTACCCCCTTTGTAGCCTGCCCAGATCGCCTGACCGGGAGCTTCTTTGTCGACTATATGTATGTCTGTTATGGTAAAGAAATTCAACAGCCTTGCAGTATTGGTGACCGAGGCACCGTTATAACCATCGGGCATAATGTCGTACTGTTTTCCGTGATCGTCAGGGCCGCCATAACTCCAGGTTCCGTAACCGTTTTCTCTGTATTTCCATATCTCATAAGGAAAAATCGTATTGCCGTCCGAAGGTGCCGAGCCGAGCACGACAGTCCTCTGCCGCGTTGTCTGAACATCGGTATCAATCGGGTATCCTCCTGTCTGACTTTGAGTATTTACGGCGCTGTCTGAACATGCTGATAAAGAGAAAATCAGCATGAACATTAAAAAGATTAAATAGAATTTTTTGTATTTGTAAAATGATTTCATAAAACCTTTCCTCCATTATAGTCATCATGTGTTTACATAAAACTTATTACCTGATTATCTCAGTGGAACAACTGAGATGAGAAACTTATATCAGGACAAATACTTATTTATCCTTATACCTGTCCTGTATTTAATAAAAATCCTCCTTCCCATAATTTACATAAAATCTACAAAAATTAAGTCTATATTTTAGTATACGGCAAATATCATTTCTGCTGCATAGTTCTACAGGACTAAAATGCTACATTATAAGAACTATTTAATTGTTGATTGGTGGTAATTAAATAAGTTACCGATTAGTAATCTATGGAAAATCATTAATATAAAACAGAGGATAATAGAGTAGGAAACCTTATTACCAATAGAAAATCCGGAGCTGATAAAGAACATTACGTCTGTATTTTTTCTGATATAATTTTATATGCTTTCTGAAAATCAGCCTCTTCCACCCAGTTGATAGAGAAACCTTCTTTTTCGAATTTCCTGAACCATCCTGACTGTTTTTTGGAAAACTGGTGTATTCTTATATTGAGACTTTTAAGCATTTCATCATAAGACATTTTTTCCTGCAGATAGAGGGATACATATTTATATTCAAGGCCGAAATATTCCAGTCTTTCCCAGGAAATTCCATTTTCATGGAGTTTTTTTACTTCTTCAACCATACCTTCATTGAGCCTGTCCACAAGTCTTTCAGTGATTCTTTTTTTTAAAACACTTCTTTCCCAGAGTGTTCCTATAATCAGGGGGGTGATCTCTAAATCTTCACCTGCCGATTTTGCATCCGGGTTTTTTAATCTGAAATCTGCAATTTCTATTGCTCTGACGAGTCTTTCTCTGTCTTCAAGGTCTGTAATATTATGAAGCTTCGGCTGAATGGATTTCAGGTAATCTTCAAGTTCATTCATATCATACGTCGAAAGTTTTTCTCTTAATTTATTATTTTTTGGAACTTCGAGGAGTTTATAATTTGCTATGACGGAATGAATATAAAGAGGAGTTCCTCCAGCAAGTATCGGGATTTTTCCTCTCTTCATACATTCTTTAAAGATTGCAAAAAAACTTTTGTAAAAACTGAAGAGATCGAAATTTTCATATGGTTCAACTATATCTATTAAATGATAGGGAACAGTTTTTCCGTCAATTTTATATTCAGCTAAATCTTTTCCTGTTCCTATATCAAGGCCTCTGTAGACCTGCCTGGAATCTGCAGATATGATGTCCGTATCAAGGACAGAGGCAAGTTTTACCGCAAGAGATGTTTTACCTGAAGCAGTGGGGCCTGTTATGACTATAAGATTATAATCCATTTATTTCCTCCTTTTTTCAGAAAAAAAGAATGCATGCTCCTGAAAGCACGCATTCTTTTCACCTGTTACTGCCAGGTGATTATTCTAGCCGTCTATATCTACATCACTTTTAAAAGAAGCCACTACCGGCATATGATCTGAACCCCATTTACGATAGTTCGGGTATTTCCTTGCATCAAATACATGGGTGCTGTCTTTAATGTAGTTTGCTACAGCTCCTCCTACAGGGCCTCCGTTTATATTCACAACAGTAATGCCTATCTGATCAATCAGGGATTTCCACGGTATGTTCGAATATTCCCCTTTTGCTTTTGCTTCTTCCGTAACCATCTGCATGACGCCGTTACTCAGGCTCTTCATGCACTGGCTGTCTACAAAGTCATTGCAGTCGCCCACTACAATGATATCTTTATCTTTACCGGCGGCAATCTGATCCTTCATCCATTTATTTATAATTTTTGCCTGTTCGTCTCTGATACTTGTCTTGCCGCTTTCCCCTCTTTTGGATTTCAGGTGTACATTTACAAGGGTGAAGCTGAAATTATCGGCTTTCATATCTACAATAAGAGGTGCTCTCAAATGGGTGTCTCCCATTAAGTTCGGTACCTGTGCCTCTTTGAGTTCTATTGCTTTACTCTTATCGCACTGAACTCTTTCTGTATTATATATGATGCCTATGTGTTGTTTCCTGCCATCATCTCTTATTCCGGTAGTACCGATGATATAATCGAAACCCGGCAGATTGCTGACTACCTTCTGAAGTGCTTTCTCATCAGCTATCTCCTGAATACCCATTACTTCCACGCCGGAATCCTTTATTACCTGTGCGAGCATTGCATAATCTTTATCACTTCTGCGTTTTTCTGAACCTCCGAGCCATTCCATATTATAGGTTCCTATTTCAACAGTGCTTCCGCCTTTTTCTGCAGTACCCTGTGAAATTCCGCCTGTTACTCCGGTGCTGTTTGACTCTAGCTTCTTTTTCATTTCAGACAGTTCTTTTGTAGGATCATTCTGAACCGATTGACCGAAACTTGTATTATCCTTCGGTTCCATAGAATATTCCTCTTTTTTATGACTATGATGTTTTTTTCTTGAAATTTCAGCCTGGTGCTTACCGTGATGAGCTTTTCCTATCTCCATATCCCCACAACCTTTCAATAGTTTTACCTGATTATCTTATCTCATATATAAGTGTAACCTTTAGCAGGACGAAAAGCAATGGAATAATGTTAAAAAAATGTTAACTTAATTGTGGAAAAAGCTTTCGGGATTAGATATAATTAGATGCGTGATGCGTAATGCGCAGATTACGTCTGTTCACGACTCACTAAGTACCGTAACAGGTAAATTCGTAACCAAAATCTTATATATCGTGACGCGTAACGCGTAACGCGTGACGGGAGCAAAAACGTTATGTATAAATATGATACATAATTTTTTTGGATACCTTTTTACCTTGAGCGGTACTAAGTACCGTAACAGGTAAAATGGTATCCGTAAAAAGCTTCTGCCTGGCGGGCTCTGGAGAAGAAAAATTAGTTTTTTATATAGAATTAAAGATTAAATAAGGGTTAATTTATTGTCTGTAAAACAAATTAAATAAGGCAAATTATTTTTCTTCGTAAGAGCCTGTCAGGCAGAAGCTGATAAATGGTTACTAACAGACATGACCGGAGCGGTCATAACCAAATATGAAAATCAACATCCAGTGAAGGTGCAAACTTCATCATTTTCATATAAATTTACCTGTAGCGGTACTAAGAAAGGATTTGATTTATGTTTTTCAGATTGCTGTCACTACTTATGTTACTGTTTGTTGTTACTTCTGCTATGGCAGAAGAAGTTCCGCCTTTTAAATTTGCACAGAACTATACCATAGACGATATTATGGCAGGCGGAGAAAAATATGAAAATTTTATAAGAGAATATCTTACATGGGAAGGAGAGTTTTTTTCTGTTGCCAGAGATAAAGAAAAAAAACTTATATATGACGGATATATGGTGGATGAAAAAACAGGGAAACCTGTAAAATGCCGTTACTGGAGCGCACCGTCAAAAGAATGTCTTGACGTGGCTCTCTGTGTAAAGGCACTCTCCGGTGATCCTTATGCTGCCATACTTTTCTCCGGTGGTGATAAAGGAAAAGCAAAGGAAAAAGCCCTTGAAATTCTCACCGGCAAAATGGACAGTTATATGGCCTATTACAGAGATTATCCTGGGTACGGAGGATTTATGCCATGGTACTATATACAGGATAAAGTCACTCCTACAGATAACTGGGCGGGATATGTTCCTGCTCTTGATAATGGCGAATGGATATGGGCTCTGCTTGTGGCAGAAAAATCTTTAAGACATCAAGGTTATACGGAACTTGCAGACAGGTATAAAGATTATCTTTCCATGTTGAAGGAACATGCAGTTAAAATCTTTTATGATAAAGAAGCCATGAAAGTCAGGGCAGATGTTCATATTCTGAATATGAAAGATGTTAATTCAGGCTATGAAACGGCAACAGACAGACTCAAATATATTACAGGAGAACATGGCGTCCATGAAGGTGTCATGATTGTTATGTACGTTACTCTCTTCGGTAATCTGACTGAAAAAGAAAAAGAAGCAATTTGGAAAGACATTAAAATGGTAAGGGTAGAGCATAAATACGGAACAACCTGGCAGGGTTACTGGGGCTCCGCCCATGAAAGCTGGGCCTATCTTTTCATGCCATACAGAGATATGACCCATTACAGGGATCTCTTCAGAATAAGAGAAATCATCCGTTCACAGAATGCCAGGGAAAGAGGTTATCCGGGATTTACTGCTTCCATCGGAAAACCGGGCGAAGACGGCTATCTTTCCGCCTGTGGCATTGAAGGTGTGGGTTCTCAGCCGGTGGAATATAACAATGTTTTTGCTCCTTACGGCGCTTTCCCCATGCTCCTGGAATGTTCCGATAAACATGAAGGCAATTATGGTCTTGCATGGTTGTTGAATATGTTAAAGGGCCGAAAAATGCAGGGACCTCTCGGCGGGGGAGAGTCCGGAACGAATGACGGAGTCCTGGTGTCTTACAGCAAGACTGTTGACGGTACTTTCCCAATTCTTCTCGCACTCATGGGAGGACTTGAGAAAGAAACTGCTCTGATGCTGAAAGATTACGGAGTCTATGAAGAATTTATAAAAATTATGGAAGAAGAATATAATGAAACTTTTGGCGAAGAACCTCTCAAGGAACCATGCGGTTTTGTTCTGCCCGATGTTTCTGTCCCTGCAGATAAAATCTCCGATTATGTCTGTGAATAGTGAGTCCTGAGTCGGTAGGGGCGACCCTCTGGGTCGCCCGGTACCCGGTGAAAATACGCGTTACGCCTCACGATTATAGTGAAAAATGAGTATGGTTAAACGTACCTTTCACGCATCACGCATCACGAACCTCTCATTCGCTGCGACTCATTCTTCCCCCCCCGGAATACTCCTTTAAACCACCTGTAAATAGTCATTTGAGAGGATAGTAATTTCCTGGAATAAGAGGTATTATTAATACAGTATAACCTGTTTTTTATATCAAAAATTTAAGAGGTGAGAGGATGAGATTCAGTATTCTTATTATTTTATGTATGATGGTGCCTTTTATCACAGGCTGTAAGAAAGATGAAGCAGGGGCTTCAGAAAGTGAACAATTAATCTGTGTGAGGCACATACAGGTAGACAGCAAAGAAAAAGCTGAAGAAATACTGAAAGAATTAAAAGAAGGAAAAGAATCTTTTGAGAAGCTTGCAGGTAAATATTCAAAATGTCCTTCAAAAATAAACGGTGGCAAACTGGAGCCTTTCGGAAAAGGAAAAAAGGATAAAAAGTTTGAAGAAGCAGCTTTTAAACTTAAAATTAAGGAAATAAGCGGGCCGGTAGAAACAGAACTTGGCTGGGAAATAATAGAGAGACTTCCCCTTCCTCCTCCTACTCCTACCCCTGTTCCTCCTACACCGTCTCCTGTCAGGATACGGCATATACTTGTGGAAAAGAAAGAAGAAGCAGATGAAATAATAAAGGAATTAAAAGAAGGAAAAGATTTTACAGAACTTGCTATAGAGAAATCTGCCTGCCCTTCCAGAAAAAAGGGAGGCGACCTTGGTATGCTGAATTACAGTGGTAATCTTGCAGGCCCTGTTAAAGAAGCAGCTTTTAAACTTAAGATGAACGAAATAAGTGAGCCCGTAAAATCCGAATATGGTTTCCATGTCATACAGAGAATTGAACCGGACTTGAAAATAGAAGTCCATGAAAGTGAAAAAATTAGAATACGCCATATAGTCGTAGAAAAGGAAGAAGAGGCGAAAGAAATACTGAAGGAGCTAAAAGAAGGATATGATTTTTCTGAAGCAGCTCTTGAGAAATCTCTATGCCCTTCCAAAATACATGGAGGAGACCTTGGGATGGTTGCCATGGGAGCTCTTACAAAACCTCTTGAAAATGCAGCATTTAAACTTAAAATAAATGAATTCAGTGAACCTGTTAAATCTGAATACGGCTGGCATATTATGCAGAGAATTTCACCGGACCTTGTAATTAAAATGCCTCCGTTAGAGATTAAAGTAAGTCATATACTTGTAGATACACAGGAAGAAGCAAATAAGATAGAGGAAGAGTTGAAAAAAGGCGGAGATTTCAGTAAGATTGCAACAGAAAAATCGAAATGTTCTACAAAAAGCAAAGGAGGAAATCTTGGCAAAATTAAACGGGGCGATATGGCAACCCCTTTCGAGAAAGCTGCCTTTTCCCTTGAAACAGGAGGAATAAGCGAACCGGTACATCTCACGGACGGATGGCATATTATAAAAAGAACCGAATAAAACAGGGATTTTCACGACTTACGACTCACGCCTCTCACTGATGCAAAATGCGTAATGTTTTTCTATATAAATCTTCATACATTACGCATTATTAAATAAATCTATTATTTCCAAAAAAATCAGAAATTCTTATCTGCCTGCAACTCCACCGGCTCCGCCGCCGCCATCTTTTGATATTTCTCCTGCTACAGACTGGGCAAATCCTGAACCTCCTGCAGTACCTACTCCGCCGGCACTTCCGGCTCCTCCGACACCGCCGACTCCGCCGGCTCCGCCGCCGCCACCGCCCATAAATATCACCTCCTGATGTTATTAAACAAGAAATAAGTTTATTATATATAAATAAATAAGCTTACCTTTCCTCTTTATATATATATACCGGCTTTTTAAGAAAAGTAAAGAACCTTTTATGTAAAAATTTTAATCAATATTTGATAATAGTTTTCGATTGTTTTAAAAATTTATTTTCTTAACTGTAAAATATACAGGGATGAACTGGCAGATGCGGAATTTATACTATTTAGCTTTAGACATAGTAGTCTGCCTGCCTGGTGTTCCGGAGAAAAAAATATCACGGCAGCACAGGTAAATTTTATTGAATTATAATGTAAAGTAGCATGATATAAGCT
>JAKPQU010000566.1 GCA_029555925.1 Bacillota bacterium | reverse complement strand
TTTTATATAGAATTAAAAATTAAATAAGGGCTAATTTATTGTCTGTAAAACAAATTAAATAAGGCAAATTATTTTTCTTCGTAAGAGCCTGTCAGGCAGAAGCTGATAAATGGTTACTAATTTACCTGTAGCGGTACTAAGATATTACATATAAACTCCCGTCACGCATTACGCGCGTTACGAGAGCAAATGTGTATTATTTATGCTCGCTACAGCAAGAAAGGATGTGTAAATATGGCCAATATATACAGTGATAATTCGTATTCCATAGGTAAAACTCCTCTTGTTAGGCTTAACAGGATTACAAAAGGATGTAAAGCTACGGTTCTTGCAAAGATTGAAGGGAGAAATCCTGCCTATTCCATAAAATGTCGTATAGGTGCATCTATGATATGGGATGCAGAAGAAAAAGGTTTACTTAAACCGGGAGTGGAGATTATTGAGCCTACAAGCGGAAATACCGGCATAGCTCTTGCCTATGTATGTGCTTCACGCGGCTATAAACTCACTCTTACCATGCCGGAAACTATGAGTGTAGAAAGACGGAAGGTGCTTTCAATGTTCGGTGCAAATCTGATACTTACTCCGGGACCGGAAGGGATGAATGGTGCAGTCAGAAGAGCAGAAGAGATTGCTGCAGATGATAGTGAAAGGTATTTTTTACCACAGCAGTTTAAGAACCCTGCCAATCCTGCAATACATGAGAAAACTACAGGCCCTGAGATATGGAACGATACAGACGGAAAAATTGACGTTCTCGTGTCAGGTGTCGGCACAGGTGGAACAATCAGCGGAATATCCAGATATATCAAGCATAAAATGGGTAAACATATTCTCTCTGTTGCAGTTGAACCGGCAGCAAGTCCTGTAATAACTCAGAAACTTGCAGGCCAGGACTTAAAACCTTTACCTCATAAAATACAGGGTATAGGTGCAGGGTTTATTCCTGATACACTTGATCTGTCAATAGTTGACAGGGTAGAAACAGTCCACGATGGAGATGCAGTGGAATTTGCAAGAAGACTTGCAAAAGAAGAGGGAATTTTATGCGGAATTTCCTGCGGAGCTGCGACTGCAGCTGCAATAAAACTTGCAGGACTGGATGAATTTGAAGGTAAAACCATTGTCGTAATACTGCCTGATGCAGGAGAGAGGTATCTGTCGACTGTGCTGTTTGAACAGTGAGCAAGGGAGCCGTTATCAGTGACCAGAAGATTACCATATAATAAATTACATTCACTATTGACCGGTCACTGATAACCGGTTACTAGAATTTACACACGATTTATGAAAGAGTCAAAAATTTTCACGATCCCGATTTCTTTCTTATTCTCCTTGCAGCAAATTTCATTTCATCTCCGAGATGAATCTTTATATAACCGTCTACTGCGTCAAAATCCTTCGTTTTAAACCATCCCCAGCCGCATGCCTGGCTTTTTTCATCTCTTCCAAGCCAGCTGAACTCAAATCTTTTTCCTTCAGGGTAATAGGTTACTGTTCCGTCAATTTCCCCGGAAACAAGACCTATTTGAAAAGCTCCGGCACCATCTTCGTCAACTTTTATAAAGGTTTGCATGGATGCATCTTCATCACTCCATATGTCCATTCTATAAATATGCCATATGCCTACGTATTCTCTGTCAATTTTTTGCATCCTTTACTTACACCCTTTCTGATAATAAGGACTATATTACTGATAAAAATTCTTCAATATTTTATCATAATTTTATAAATAATAACGTATTTTTTATTACTTATTCTTTAGAAAAGTTGATCCTCACGTCTACAGTTTCTTTTTTCCCAACATCATCTGGATAGGTCAGAAGAGAGAATACAAGAGCTTTCGCTTTTGTCTCTTTTGGTACACTGAATACCAGGGTGAAATCCATAGATGCTCCGGGAAGTAATGATGTTGCTGCATAACTCTGGGTTTTATCAGATTCCTGTCTCGCATCATAATCAACAGGAGGATAGGACTGGCCGTTTTCATCGGCAAGAGCAGTGTTACCGGGAATTCTTTCCGTAAGAACAGGAGTCTGCGCCTTTTTTAAACCATTTTTTATCCTGCAATGGACAAGTAACAATACATCGTTTTCTCCCTGCGGTTTAATCGTTCTGCCTTCCTGATAGTATTTTTCTTTATATGTTCCTTCTATCTGTTCAAAACCCAGAACCTGAAATTTCCATTTTCCTGTAAACAGTTCATCTCCTGTTTTTCCCTGTTTTACTCCATCAACCTGATAGGTTCCTCCGGGCACTGATAATTCATAGCCTTCGGATTTTTCGGTAAGTACCATGTTAAATGCAGATGCCACATCTTTCAGTGGAACATAGGCACGGCCGTCTATGACTCTTACGTCAGATGAAGCAACTTTTCCGTTCATAAACAGTTTCAGGTTTTTCTGAGCTGCTATGACTGCAGTAGTTATGATTGCTATAGAAACTATAATCGTAATTAAAATGTTTGTTTTTTTATACATAATATTTCTCGTCTTTCATAAATTTTTAATCCCATGCATTTTATCATAAAAACATATTTTTATAAATAAAAATTTATAATTATTTATATATTTACTGATACTATTTAGCTTTAGACATAGTAGTCTACCTGCCTGGTGCTCCGGAGAAAAAAATATCACGGCAGCACAGGTATATTTTATTGAATTATAATGTAAAGTAGCATGATATAAGCTGTAACTGTTATAAACGTTCCAGTTTAGATTTTTTTCGGAGGAGCA
>JAKPQU010000565.1 GCA_029555925.1 Bacillota bacterium | reverse complement strand
TTTTATATAGAATTAAAAATTAAATAAGGGCTAATTTATTGTCTGTAAAACAAATTAAATAAGGCAAATTATTTTTCTTCGTAAGAGCCTGTCAGGCAGAAGCTGATAAATGGTTACTAATTTACCTGTAGCGGTACTAAGTACGGTTGCAGTTGTTACCAGAAAACATATAAATAAATCTTTTCCTGATGTTTTATTGGACGTAACTTTTTCCGTTCTACTTTATGGTCTTTATTTCATAAAATTCCTGTTCTGACCTTTATATATTTCCCTTATTCTGAGAAATACTTTCTCATAGAGTCCATCTTTAAAATCCAGAAAGGTCCAGGGAAAAGATTTATAATGACCTTTTTCATACCAGAGGGTCATGTCAGCATAAATGCCTTTCCCTATATAAATCTTCTGGCCTCCGAATTTTGCAGAAGCCAGAACTATTTTGTGATAATCCATATAGCCCGGATCAAGGTTTATTCTCCTCTTACCGTTATTACAGGAAAGTTTTTTTCCAGAAGATTTGCAGTTAATTTAATATCAGCTATGGTATCAGGTAAAATAAGTTTTTCAAAGGAGTAAAATATTCTGGAAATATCGGCACCCATCTCACATCTATAATAATCTGTAAGATTAAAGGGGAACAGCGGACTTATATAATCAATTTTACCATAAAGTTCTTCAAGCTCTTTTTCTGCTTCTCCAAGGGATTTCCCGGAAGAGAACAAAATACCGAAAAATAGCTTTACAGGTGTTACACAGGAAATCTCTGCCATATTAAACCTTTCCGGTAAATTCAGATTTTACCTAATATTTTCAGGGCTTTTACTATAACTTCACCGGATATTCCGAGTCCGGAAGTAATGTCCGCCATTTCTCTGGTCTCTATATGTTTTTTTATTTTATTATTGCCTGTCCCGTACTGAACATAATTATCTCTTATATAAATATGTTCACCGTTAGAGGCTTTTGTTATTACAAGATAATTCATCATTTCAAATTCAAAAGACTTACGCCATGCTTCAAAAAATATATCTTTCTTTATTTTTTCGTTTTTCAGTCTGTAACGAAATTTTTTCGTTCCGTCCTTATTCAATGAATATACATCAAAGAATCTGCCTTTAAGAACCGGTTCAATCAGAATATCTGAAAAACCTGTCCTGTATGTTACGGCTATTTCTCTGGACATGAGTAAAGGAGTAAATATAAGATACCCGGGATCTGCAAGATAAATATCGTCTTTTAAATTAACCATTATAGCACTATGGGTATTTTCTCCATATTTTCTGTCTGCAAGTATCAAATCAGACTGAAATCCGCAGGTATCCAGGAGTGATTTAAAGAGATTGACAAGAGAAAAACATGTTCCCCCTGTACCGGATTTGAGATAATCAGTTACCACTTCTGCAGGGAGTCGAAAATCTTCATAAAAATCGGGATTACTGTCACTCTTTATTATCTTTGTTGCATTTTCATAGGGAATAAATGAAAATTTATGCAACAGATTGCTCAGAAGAGATATATCAGGCTCTTTTCTTGCAATATTAAAATGGTGAAGGAGCAATTCTGCTCCTTTAAAATCATCGCCGGTTATCATTAAACAAGCCAGCCATTCCTGTTATTTTTTCTCCGGTTCAGAGAGAAATTCAGAAAGATCCATATAATTTTTATCACCTGTCCCGGCAAGAGAATTTCTCCAGTATTCCTTTTCCAGCATTTTTTTAAGTTTACTCCCGAAATCGGCACCTGCTACATTTATCAATGTTTCCTGCCTGTCAGGGCCTTCAAGGAAAAAAGAGCCAAAGGCTTCTGTCAGCACCACAGATTTAGATGTAAAATCACTTCTCAGGAGTCCATAAAGAGCTGCTCCAAAGAAATGATACCATCCGCCATATTTATCTCCAACCGGTTTTGAGTCATTCCTGATATAGGATAATTTTTTTTGTAACGGGTCTTTATCACGATCTTTCTGGTAGGGATTTTTTGCCAGCATATTTTCTGCTGTAAGGAGTGTGAGATATATGTCTCCTTTATTTAAAAGATAACTCTCTCTGAACACATCATGAATCTGAACAGAGCCGTCACGATAGGACATTAATTTTTTCTCCAGTTCTCCTTCTTTACCCGTTACCATATAGCGGTTTGTATAGCCACAGGCCAGGAGCAGGAAAATTTTACTCCTGAGGAGTAAGGGAGCAGGAAATTCTTTGTAATCACCTTTTACAAAATCTTTAAGTCTGTCCCAGAAACCATAATATAAATATTTCTGAGCTTCAGGAGACCATTTATGTTCTTCACCAACTGTCGGCTCTATTTCCCGGTGTTCCTGAATGGTTTCTATAATTTTATTTATAAGAGCATCGGTTTTAATAGGCTTCTTATGTCCTATAGTGAAATCCTCTTTTACCTCTTCTCCGTTATCCTTTTTTTTACATAGAAATTCATATAAAGCTTTTATTAATTTGCGGGGTACCTGATCTAACTCTCCTATGAGATAGGCATCACCTTTCGGGTCAACCAGTTTATAGCCGTCCTGTACATATCGTTTCGGAGCAGTCCTTGAGGTTTTAATAAAGTTTTTAAATTCAAGCTCCGGAGACAGTGGAAGCTGTGCAATAGTGCCGGTTGTTCCGCCACTGACATATCCTGCAACAGCCAGAGGATTAGATGTATGCTGGTCAAAACAGAAATCAATATTATCAGACGGCCCCACTCTATTCGATGATATATCTTTTTTATTTACAGAGCCGGTTTCTGCCATGGCAGAAGCAGAAATATCCACAATATCTTTCGGCTCATCCGACTTTTTTTGCAATGTCAGAGGATATGGTAAACCTTTATTTGAAGAAAGACTGTTTATTATCATTATAATTCCCCCGAAAAAATTTAAAGTAAGAAATGTTCATTCCTGATTCAATAGGCCGGTAAAGACAAAATGATTATACTACAAAATTGTTAATTTTTCCAGTTTTTACAGATATAAAAGGTTAAAATTATGTTAACTTTTAGGAATTTCCCGACTGTGTCATAAATTCTGTTTAACCCTCCTGTTGAAGCCCTGTTTCATGGTAAATTTACACGGATTATCTTACATTTTCTCATTTTTCTGAAGATAAAACATCGTTATCTTCCATACAGATACATGAACGACCTGTTCTTAACTCTATCAGATATTTCAGCTTATCCCATCCACTGATATCTTTATTAAAGGTTATTCTCTTCCCATCACCTTCAATTATATAGTTATTATCGGCCATGGAGAACGTGAACATTTCAATTTTATTCAAAAGAATTTCTATTTTCTCAAATCTGCCTTCATATATCAGTTCAGATTTTGACAGAGTATAGAGCCTGTCAAAATTCTGACTGTCGCCGGTTGCTATAATCAGTATAACGATTAACCCCAGCAAAACAGTAATCATAAAAACCACAGGGTTATTCAATAATCTCACACCAAACAAAAAGTATAAAGCCCATAAAATCAGCAATACAAAACTTCTACTGGAAAGACTATGTATTTTTTTATGAATGAAAACATCGTCTTCTGTATCCATTACTCCAGGTTTTTTTTTCTTTTTCTTCCACGAAGATTTTTTATCTTTCATCCTGTCAGGAAACGAATCTTTTTTTACCGATAGGGGATATTTTTTTTCTTCACAATAAATTTCCAGAGAAAATGCCTTAAGAGGAGATATATTTTTATATAAAGGGTCCGGTGATATTCTTCTGTAGTAGTTCTCTTTAAGTCTGTTATGAAATTCTTCGGGGCTGTATCTTTCTTCAGGTTTCAGAGCAGTTGCCATCCGTATTAAATCACACATGGCTCTGGAAACAGGAGGATTAAATTTAAAGGAAAGTTTTAAAGGATTAAGAGAAGGATCTTCCAGGCTGAGCAGCTCATGCATTGTTACTCCCAGGGCAAAAACGTCCGATTTAGCCTCGCTTTTTCCGGTATATTGTTCCGGAGGAGCATAACCCGGAGAACCGAGTCTGAGTGTATCACCTCTATCAGAGGAATATTCCCTTGCTATGGAAAAATCAATAAATTTCACCTCTCCACTACGGGTGATCATTATATTTAAAGGCTTTATATCTCTTAATAAAACAGGCTTTTCTCTGAGAGAAAGATACATAAGTAGTTCGCTTATTTTAAAGGCTATCTCCAGAACCACTTCTTTAGGGAAAGGTTTCTTTATTCTATTCATAATCTGCGAAAGATTTTCACCTGAAATAAATTCTACTGCTACAAAATGTCTGTCATTTTCCTGAAAATAGGAATAGGCTCTTGGAAGGACAGGATGGGCAAGAATAGAGAGTAATTCATATTCCCTTCTAAACATATTTATATAACCGGCCTGTATCGAAGGATCTTCATGAGTGGCATAAAGCTCTTTCACAGCAAAATTTTCTCTGCCTTTTCGTGCCAGATAAACATTACACTGACCTCCCTGTCCGATTTTCTTGATAATTTTATAGGGAGCATTTTTAAATTTATATCCGGGAACAATAATATTATTCATAAAAGCCTGGAAATCACTTTTTACAGGTCTTCCACGTCTTCCCTCCGTCATGAGTAATGACTATTGTACTGGCTGCGCCTATGGCGAAACCAGTCATCGTATCAGAAAAGGATATTGCATTGAGATGGGCTTTAGTTCCGCTTTTCAGAGCAATCCATTTGTATCCTCCGTCATCCGTTTGATATATTGCTCCATTACAGCCCACAAGCCATCCCATGAAAGGATTCATAAAAAATATAGATCTAAAGGTTTCAGTCAGATTAGTTTCACTTTTACGCCATTCCTTTCCTCCGTCTGAAGTACGCCAGACCGTACCGTTATCAGAAACTCCCCACCCCAGGTCTGCAGTTAGAAAAAATCCCGGACAAATAGAGCAGCCGGTACTGTTCTCAGAAATGTTCCAGTTAATTCCTCCGTCCTGTGTTCTTAAAATACAGCCTTTACTGCCTATAATTATTCCATTTTTACCATCATCCATTCTCAGATAGAGGAAATCTTCTGTTATATAACCTATTTTCTTCGGCTGCCATGTTTTACCGCCGTCTTCTGTCATAACCAAAGTACCTAACTGTCCTATAGCCCAGCCAGTTTTTGTGTCTATAAAACGTACTCTCGTTAAATTCCCCTTTGTCCGGCTTACCTGGACTTTCCAGTTTTTTCCTCCGTCAGATGTGTGTAAAATCATGCCTTTATTTCCCACTGCCCAGCCATGTTTTAAATCTACAAAATGAACTCCTCTGAGACTGTTATCTTCTGCAAGCCCGCTTTTTTGGACATTCCATTTCACGCCTCCGTCATTTGTATGAAGTATCTTTCCGCAATCTCCTACAATCCACCAGTTTTTGTTATCCAGTGAACAGAGACCGTTCAAATCGGCTCCGTAACAGTTTCCTGCAAAAATAAAGAGCATTAAGGACAGGGCAAATAAATATTTATACATATAGGGCCTCCTTGTTGAACAGTTATCGTGACGCGTGACGCGTGACGCGTGACGCGAAGATTACCTGTATAATTTTATAAAATAAACCTATTATATAATAGACATAAAATTACAAAATATCAATAAGGAAAAAGAAAATTATCGAAGGTATAGAAAATTTTATAGAGAAAATTATATGGGAGTCGTGAGTCGTGAAAAGTGAAAAGTGATGCAGGGGCGTTTAGCTAAATGCCCTGGAATTAAATACCCGTGACGCATTACGCATTACGCATCACGAATCACCCGTCACGCGTTACGCGTTACGCGTCACGATTATAACGCGTCACGATAATCCAACAGGAGGTAAAAAAATGAAAATAAATATCTTTTCGGCTATTTTAGCAGTGGTAATTTGTTTTATTTCCTTACAAATGGCAGGAGCCTATGATATTTTTGATGCAATAAGCAAAAAAAATATCTCTGAAGTCAAAGATTTTATAGGGAAAAATCCCGAACTTATTAAAGGAAAAAACAGTGAAGGTTTGACTATGATTCAATGTGCGGCAAAAAGCGGGTCTGTTGAAATTGTGAAATTTCTGCAGTCAAAAGGAGCAAATATTAAAGATATTAATGATAAAGGATGGAGCCTTATACATTTTGCTGCCACAGGCGGTTCTACTGACATGGTAAAATTCCTCATATCGGAAGGTCTGGATATAAAAGGAATAACAAAAGACGGAGCCAGTGCCCTTCATATTGCATCACAAGCAGGAGCAAAGGATCTGACAGATTTTCTCATCTCAAAAGGGATGAGTGTCAAATCGAAAGATTCCTGCGGAAGAACACCGTTACATTATGCCGTAAAAAGCGGTTCGCCGGAAACAGTAAAATTGCTTGTATCTAAAGGAGCTGATATAAAAGCAAAGGATAATTATGGCTGTAATCCTCTACACAGCGCATCAGAGGCAGCAAATACGGAGGCAGTGAAATTTTTAATATCAAAAAGGGCAGGCATAAATGACAGGGCCGGTAACGGATGTACCCCTCTTCATTATGGAATAGCTTCTTTTTTGATAAATAATAAAATTGAACTGGAAGAATCTTTAATATCTGCCGGTGCCGATGTGAATGCCACAGATAATGACGGCATGACTCCTCTTCACTATGCGGTTAAAACCGGCTCAAAAACTCTGGTATCACTTCTTGTAGAGAGCGGGGCAGACATTAACAGTAAAGACAGTAAGGGGCTTACACCACTGCACTGGTCAGCAAAGACAGGCGGAAAAGATGTCGTACAATTTTTAATATCCAGAGGTGCAGAGATTAATGCAGTTGATAACAGCGGCACAACTGCTCTTCAGATGGCGAAAGCTCAGGGTCATAAGGATGTAGTAAATGTACTTCTTGCAAACGGTGCAAAGGAATAATAGTGAGTAGTGAGTGGAACAGGATATTTTTTATTCATTCACTACTCACGTTAGAATTACACTAAACCTTTTCCATAAGTCTCTTCCTTGTGTATGCTATAAGGCCTCCTGCATCTATTATGGCCTGTCTCGCTTTAGGGAGTGGATTAATGGAGAAGCTTTTCCCGGAAGTTTTATTTATTACAGTATCAGATGTAACTTCCAGCTCATCTCCCGCATTCGCTTCTATATCAGGACATATGACAGTCCTGAGCCCCAGATTTATAGAATTCTGCAAAAATATCCTGGCAAAACTTCTTGCCACTATTATTAATTCATGGCCTTTCAAAGTAGAAGTTGCCTGCTCCCTTGACGAACCGCATCCGAAATTATTGCCTGCCACAATGATACTTCCATGAGGTATCTCCTTATTTTTCAGTTTACCGTTAAATTCGCTGTAATCTGCAAAGGCAAACTGAGGTGTTTCAGACGGAAGAACTGTTGCCATAAATCTTCCCGGATAAATAACATCTGTCGATATATCATCTTCAAGTTTGAATACAACCTGTGACATTTTATTTGCCTCCTTTTCTCGGGTCAGTTATAGTACCTGTTATGGCACTTGCTGCTGCTACCTGAGGTGAGCATAAATAAACTTCACCTTTAGGGTTGCCCATTCGTCCTTTAAAATTTCTGTTGGTAGTAGCAAGGGCTACTTCTCCGTCTCCCAGGGCTCCCTGATGTACTCCGAGACAGCATCCGCAACCGGGATTTATAATTGCTGCACCTGCATCTACCAGATCTCCCAGAATACCCTTCTTTAAAGCTTCTCTGTAGATCTTCCAGGAAGCAGGAAATACAAGCATACGGGTTCCTCTGGCAACCTTTTTACCTTTAAGTATTTTCGCCGCTGCTTCAAGATCATCAAGCCTTCCGTTCGTACATGATCCTATTACTATCTGCTGTAATTTTACGCCTTCCACTTCACCTACAGGCTTTACATTATCTACAGTATGAGGGCAGGCAATCTGAGGAACCATGTCTGACACATCTATCTCTATAACCTGTTCATACACTGCATTACTGTCAGGTACTACAGGTATAATTTCCTCTGTTACTCCTGCTTCTTCACGAAGATATCTTATCGTTTCATCATCTGCGGGGACAATACCGGATGTCGCTCCTGCTTCCACAGACATATTGCATATTACAAGCCTGCCGGAAGTGGACATATTTCTTATTGTTTCTCCATGAAATTCAATAACCTTATAATTTGCACCCTGAGCAGAGATTTTTCCTATAAGATACAGTATAAGATCCTTTGGCCCTACAAATTCAGGGAATTTCCCTTTTACTTCTACTTTTATCGTACCGGGAACTTCTACATTCAGAACTGTACCGAGAGCCCATACACTGGCCATTTCCGTTGCACCTATACCAAAAGAAAAAGCTCCAAGGGCACCATGACTTGTAGTATGACTGTCCGTTCCTACCACTACATATCCCGGCCTTACATAACCGTATTGAGGAAGAATCTGGTGACATATACCACCTTCGTCTCCTCTCAGGTCATGAAATTTTGTTATTCCCTGTGTTGTAACAAAATCACGTATTTTTTTCTGATTTGTAGCAGTTTTAGACGTTTCTGCAGGAACTCTGTGATCAAATATAATTGCTATGTTAGAAGGATTCCATACCTTCGCTTCAAGTCCTGTACCGTGATAAACCTCTAAAAATTGATTTATCACAAGAGCACCGTTTTCATGAGACATTGCCAGATTTACGGCAGGTTCCAGAACATCTCCCACTTTTACGGAATTCTGCCCTGTGGCTTTAGCTAAAATCTTTTCCACTACTGTCATTCCCATTTTTATACCTCCTTTGATTCGTGACGTGTAACGCGTAACACGTGACGCGTAAAAACATCTCATCTGTTATGCATCAGGCCTTTATATTTATTAAATAACTTTCTTTTCTCTGAATTCCTTTATCTCTTCGTTGCTGTAACCGATAGAAGTCAAAATTTCTTCTGTATTGGCAGAAAGCCTCGGAGGAGGACTATCTATAGAAGCAGGGGTTTTTTCGAATTTTGCCGTAAGATTGAATAATTCCACTTCTTCAAGGCCTTCCACTCCTTCAACCTTTATTTTCTGCAGGGTATTCCTGTGTTTTATCTGAGGCGCCGTAAGAGCTCCTTCAAGAGAAAGGATTTCTCCGGAAGGAACACCTTTTTTATTAAGAGCTTCTGCCCAGTATTCAGTGGTATTTTCTTTTAATTTTTCCTCAAGAATCGGGGTAAGAAGCCTGCGGTTTGCTTTCCTTGTATCCCTTTCTTTAAATCTGGGATCTTCTTTTAATTCAGGCACGCCGAGAACTTCAGTAACAGCTTCCCACTGTTCCTGTTTGTTTGCCGCAATATTAATATATCCGTCTTTCGTAACAAACATACCTGACGGAGCGGCAGTGAAATTATCATTACCCATAAGAACAGGCTGCTGTTTTCCTATAAGGAGATTTGCCGCGACCCAGCCCATAAGAGGCATAATAGAGTCAATCATGGCTATATCGATAGACTGACCTTCACCGCTTTTTTCTCTGTAATAAAGGGCAGCCATAATGGCAAATGCCGCATTTACTCCTGCAACTGTATCACATACAGGGAAGCCGGCTCTCAGGGGGTTCAGCCTTTCATCACCGTTTACTGCCATAACACCGCTCAGACCCTGAACAATCTGATCATAGGCAGGTTTAAGCGCATCGGGCCCTGTCTGGCCGAAACCTGAAATGGCACAGTAAATTATGCGGGGATTAATTCCGCTTAATTCTTTGTATCCCAGACCGAGTCTGTCCATAACTCCGGGCCTGAAATTTTCCACTACCACATCTGCCGTTCTGGCAAGTTTTCTGAATATCTCTTTTCCCTCCGGAGCTTTCAGGTTAAGGGTAACAGATTTTTTATTTGCATTCTGGGCAAGAAAGCTGGTTCCCATAAGTTGTTTATTAAGTTTCGGCACATTGCCGAGCTTTCTTGCAAGTTCTCCCTCTCCCGGCGGCTCTATCTTTATAACCTCTGCACCGCATAAAGACAGATGAACCGTACAGAATGGTCCGGAAAGAACGTTTGTAAGATCAAGAACTCTTATACCTTCTAAAAGTTTCATAATAATAATTCCTCCTTTTTCAGTGACCAGTTATCAGTAACCAGTTATCAGTTATCGGTTATCAGTTATAACAAGTTTAAAAAAAATAACTTTAGAAAACAAGCTAATTTCACCGTTCACTGGTCACTGCTCACTGATCACTATTTTTCACTTTTCACCAATTTATATAACATACCCGGCAGGTCTCTCTTAAAGAAAGACGAAGCATCTTTTGCAATGCCTTTAATCTTATCAGAATTTATATCCTTTCTCAGATTGATCTGATGAAGGAGATAAACAAAATCTTCTGTAGAAACATTACCTGAAGGGGATTTTGTGAAAGGGCATCCTCCGAGTCCGCCGAAAGCAGTTTCTATATATTTCACTCCTGATTTCATGGCACTATAACAGTTCAGTAGGCCAAGGCCGTAAGTATTGTGAAAATGGCAGGCACATTCAACAGTATTATCCAGTTTAAATATGGCGCCATAAAGTTTTTCTACTGTTTCCGGGTTTCCATGGCCTGCAGTATCTGCAAGACTTATATTCTTTATACCTGCTTCAAGATATTTTTCTACAATGGAAAGAACTTTCTCATGAGGAATTTTTCCTTCAAATCCGCATCCGAAAGCAGATTGAACAGAGGCCTGGACTTTTTTATGTGCTTTCATACATTCTTTTGCCATTGCAATAATTCTCTCTGTAGCTTCTGAAACAGACATGCCTGTATTTTTCTTACTATGTGTTTCGCTGGCAGAAACTCCCATACAGAACATTTCCACTCCACAGGACATACCCCGTTCCACCCCTTTTTCATTAAGAACAAGTGCAGAAAGTATTGTTTCACCTTTTTTTATTTTGTTCAGTTCAGTAAAAATCTGCTCCGTATCGGCCATCTGAGGCACTTTTTTAGGGTTTACGAAAGACCCGACCTGAATAATGTCAATTCCCGCTTCCATAAGTCCTCTGACCCATTCAATCTTTTTCTCAGGTGGGACAATGTCTTTTTCTATTTGAAGTCCGTCTCTCAGGCCAACATCGTGAATTATAATATTCATAATTTAACACTCCTTAAAACGTGATACGTGATGCGTATCATATCATACATTACGATATACATTTATCAGTTACGCATATTCATTTCAATAATTAGATATTTCATTGTGAAGTCCTTCCTGATTATATGCGAAAAATTACATAGAGATTATAAGTAGTTACAAAAAGTAATGTCCGAAAATCAGTAAATAGTGAATAATGAGTGGTGAGTAGAGGTGCTTAATTAAACGCCATTACCATAAGTAATAATTACGCATCACGAATCACGCATCACGAACTATTACCATAGTTTTCAAAGCAGTATTTTTTACTTCAACATCATCTGAATCTGCCAATTTATTAAGTTTTTCCAGTGCCACAGATGTATCTACTTCTCTTAACATTTCTATTGCATCTAGGCAGGTTCTTCTGTCTTCACTGTCAAGATTCTGAATAATTGTTTTCCTGTATCTTTGGTTTACTATAATAGCTGCAATAAGCCAGAGAAGAGAAAATATAAGTGCCATAAACGTAATAATAATCCTTCGGGATGTTACAGTATCATCATTACTGTAAAAAATTCCATTTATAAAAATAATAAAAAATCCTCCGAGAATACCACCGACAGGATTGATTAAACCTTCCAGAATACCTCTGGCACGACCGCGATAGGGGCCTGATACGGCATTAAAGGACAGTTGAAAAGCTGTTATCTGAACAGTCATACCTGCAAGGTCCCAGATAAATCTCATAATAACCAGACAGTAGAAAGAAGAAGAAATAACTATGGAAGCAAGACATATAAACATAGCAGCAGGAAGTATACAGAGTCCGTAGCCGGCACCTGTAAATCTGATAATTCTCCCTGTCAGAAATATCTGTATAATAATCACACTTGCTCTCAGAACTATCGTAAAAATACCATAGAATTTATTTAAGTCTCCTTCTGTAGTTAAATGCTGATTCAGCATTTTATCGAATTGAAATTCTTTAAGTGACGCCACAAGCCAGAATAATATACAGATAAATGCAATTGCCTGTAACAGTGGTGAAGAGAATGAAAATTTAAATCCATTCCTGAAATTAGATATTAAATTATATGATATATTCTTCAGATATGTCGTCTGACTGTCAATTTCTTCACCGTAATATCTCTGTAATATACTCAGGAGAGGCAAAACGGATAGAACCAGCAATACCCAGCATATAATAAGACTTTCCACATCAAGTTTATCGCCGAAAAATCGCAAAATCAAACCGCCTGATATACTTCCCAGTGATGGTGCCATAGCTATAAGAGGATAAAATCTGGTTCCTTCATCAGGTCTGAAGGCATCATTGATAAGTGTCCATATTTGAATACTGGTAATGGAATAGCCTATACCTTCTCCAGTAAGAATAAGGAAAGCGAATAAGATAAGACTTCCGTTTAAAGTAAGATGTTCTGTGTATTCAGGAATAAAAAAAATAGAAATAATAAATAACAGGCCTGTTCCGATAGAAAACACTCTTATAAGAGTATATCTTGGTAATGCATCGGCAAAAAAAAGGTAGATACATGCTCCTATAAGGGAAAAAGAAGCAAATAAAATGAAAGAATAAGGTAAAGTTTCGATACCAAGCCTTTTGAGTAAAATCGTATTAATAGCAGCCCATCCTATGGTATAACCGGCTGTACGAAGGGCCAGCATTAAAATAAAAATAAGTACTTTAAACAATTTGTTTGCTATCATGAAAGTGAAAAGTGAAAAGTGAAAAAGGAAAAGTTATTCTTCACTATTCACTATTCACTATTCACTATACTAGTTATTCTTTCTTTTTACTCTTTTTCTTTTTCTTCTCTTCTTCAGACTTACCTTTACTTATCTCTTCTTCTACTTTTTCCAGCAGAGCTTTCTTGAGGTCTTCCTGTCTTTTATTTTCCTTCTCCAGGGCTTCTTTCTTCCACTCTTCAAGTTTTTTCTCAATCTCTTCTCTTCTCTTCTTTTCTTCTTCTTCTTTCTGCTTTAATTCTTCTTCTTCTTTTCTCTTCAATTCTTCTTCTTCCAGTCTCTTCTTTTCTGCTTCCTCTGCTCTTCTCTGGAGTTCCTGTGCAGGCCATTCAGGTTTAAATACAACCATAGCAAGAGGAGGAATATCAATTTCTATAGAATAAGGCTGATTGTGACAGAATCCTTTTTCTGCCGTAACACCGCCTCCATTACCTATATTACTGCCCCAGTACATAGAAGAATCACTGTTTAAAACCTCTTTATAATATCCTTCATAAGGCACACCTATCTTATACTTACGCCATGGCACAGGGGTAAAATTATAGATGAATACAATAATACTGAGTCCGTCCTTTGCTATTCTGTAAAATGCTATTATACTCCTGTCTGCATCATGGAAATCTATCCACTGAAAACCTGTATAGCTTATATCCACTTCATAAAGGGCAGGTTCCGATTTATAGAGACGAAGCAGATCCTTTACATAATCATTCAACTTTTTATGAGGTTCATACTGAAGCAAATGCCAGTCAAGGCCGAAATCATGGTTCCATTCTCTCCACTGTGCAATATCACATCCCATAAAGAGCAATTTCTTACCGGGATGGCCTAGCATAAAACCATAGAGCAGTCTCAGGTTTGCAAATTTCTGCCAGTCATCACCGGGCATTTTGCTGAGCATAGAGCCCTTCATATGTACCACTTCATCATGGGAGAAAGGAAGAATAAACTTTTCACTGAAAGCATACATAAGGCTAAATGTGAGGGTTCCCTGTTTATATTTTCTATATACCGGATCGGAAGACATATAAGATAAAATATCATTCATCCAGCCCATATTCCATTTAAAACCGAACCCGAGTCCTCCTACATATGTAGGGCCAGATACCTGTGGCCATGCCGTGGATTCTTCTGCAATCATAAGAGCACCCGGATAGTATTTATGGACTACCGTATTTAAATATTTCAGGAAAGCTATAGCATCCAGGTTTTCTTTCCCTCCGTACATATTGGGAAGCCATTCTCCCGGTTTTCTGGAATAGTCGAGATAAAGCATAGAAGCCACAGCATCTATGCGAAGTCCGTCTATATGATATTTTTCAAACCAGAACAATGCATTTGTTATGAGGAAATCCTGTACTTCTGTTCTTCCGTAATTAAATATAAGTGTTCCCCAGTCCTGATGTTCTCCTCTTCTCGGATCGGCATGTTCATAAAGACAGGTACCGTCAAATCTGGCAAGAGCATAGGCATCCTTCGGGAAATGAGCAGGAACCCAGTCAAGTATGACTCCTATACCATTTTGATGACAGTAATCTATTAAATACATAAAATCTTCAGGTGTACCGTAACGGCTTGTAGGAGAAAAATATCCGGAACACTGATAGCCCCATGAACCATAGTAGGGATGTTCTGCGAGAGGTAAGAACTCTATATGAGTATAGCCCATGTCTTTTACATAATCTACAAGTCTCTGTGCCACTTCACGGCAATTCAGGCACCGGTCCGGATTATCAGGGAACCTGAGCCATGAGCCGAGATGGACTTCATAAATCCACATAGGTTTTTCATAATTATTTATTTCTTTTTTCTTTTCTATCCACTCACTGTCGTGCCACTGGTATTTATCTATATTATAAACTACAGAAGCAGTTCCGGGGGCGAGTTCCATATGAAGCGCATAGGGATCGGTCTTAAGAAAATAATAATGATGATGGGTTTTTATTTCAAATTTATAAAGTTCTCCTTCGGCAAGTCCCGGTATGAATATCTCCCATATACCTGAACTGCCAAGAGATCTCATTGGATGTTTTCTTCCGTCCCAGTTATTAAAAGTGCCTACAACACTTACCCGTCTTGCATTCGGAGCCCATACTGCAAAATGAACGCCACCAACTCCCTGATGTGTTATAACCCTTGCACCGAGTTTTTCATAAATTCTGTGATTTGTACCTTCACCGAAAAGATATACATCCTGAGAGGTAAGGTATGGTAAAAAAGCATAAGAATCTCTGAAGGTTTCCACTTTCCCTGTCTGACTTACTGTACGTAACATATATGGGAAAGGCTTTTCTCTGCCCGGATAGGCAATTTCATAAAAGCCTTCATCATGAATCTTATACATTTTATATTCTTTTTCACCATCTTCTATATCTACTACATAGGCATCTATAGCATCAGGCAAAAAAGATCTGACTGTTACGCTTTTTCTACCCTGAAGTTCCACTTCATGGATACCAAGAACAGAAAAAGGATCATGATGCTCAAGATATATGATTTTATAAATATCTTCCCATGAAACTGTTGGTAACATAATTTTCACTCCTATCTGGTATTTCTGATTTTATACACTTATATCTTTAATAATGTTCAACCTTAACGGAATAAATCCTTCAATAAGAATTTAATATATAATTTATATGGGAATCGTGAAGGGTGAAGAGTGAAAAGTGAAAAAAACGTTATTTTAATTATTTTTCACTATTCACCAATCATTTTTCACTAATTATAGTGTATTTCATAACTTATTAAAATTTAAGTCGTCGTGACGCGTGACGGGTTTAATCCCTGCGCGTCACGCATTACGCTTTACGCATTACGAGGTCATTATTTATGGATAGTTATGAAACTAACTATAAATTAAGTGATTTTGGTATTTCAAAACTTTATGATCCCGAAGATAAAACTATTTCTTTGGCAAAAGTAGCAAATACGAACTTTTCTCCACCTGAACAATACAGGGGACATGCAATAAAAGAATTAATAGTTAAAGCAACAGAAATAGAGAAAAATCGAAGATTTCGAGACATGTTAGAAATAAAAAAACATGTAGAAGCTATCAGTCACTTATATTCATTAAAGCTCCTCTTATAGCCTGCTGAACCTGAATATTTTCATTTTTGACTTCAAGAGCTTCCTGTAAAGGGCCATAGGCTTTTTTATCTTTTAACACTCCAAGGGTATTGGCAGTTGCAATACGGACTGACATATCAGGATCTTTTAACAATCTACAAAGAGGAATAACAACTATCTTGGAGTCTGCAATTTTTTTCCCGAATTCCTCAACAACTGCTTTCCTTACTGCCGGGTTGTCGTCATTTAATCCTTCGGACAGGAGTGTATTAATAGCTGCTGCACCGTTAATCTTTCCAAGCGCATCGATTACGCTCATACGAACAAGATAATAAATATCCCTTTTTAAAATATCCTTCATTGGCTCCACAGCTTCTGAAGCCTTTAAATTGCCAAGAGCTACAACAGCACTAGATCTTACGGTCCAGTCTTTATCTTTTAATGCATCTATGAGTGGTTTTATACCATCCTTATAATTAAGATCTCCAATGGAAATAGCCGCAGCAGCGCGGACTACAGATTTTTCCTCTTTATTTTGTAATATTTCCACTATTTTCACCGCTGCATCTTTATTTTTTCTTTCAGCCAGACGATAAATAGATATACTCTTTGTAACACTATTTTTACTATTAAGACTTCTCATAAGTCTCCAGTCTGTACTTAACCAGTAAAGAGCAGTACCGGCAAAACAGAGAAATACAAAGGCAATCCCCATAATCTGTTTTTTTCTTTCTGCTGCCTTTCTCGCATGTGCATATGGAGTAGACATTTCTGCCTCGTCCTTATCCTTAGACTCACCCCTGTGTATGGCACCTTCACACTCGGCAGCCATTCTTTTTGCCACACTGTGGTTTGGATATGAGATGATATATTTATCAAAACATGCTTTTGCCTTTCTGTAATTTTTCAGATGATAGAGACATACTCCCTGATTAAAAAGTAAATCCGTTTCCACTTCACCTAACTCTATTGCGTGGGAATAACTGTTAAGTGCTTCTCTGTAATTCTTACTCTTCTCCAGGGCTTCACCCTGCATTTTCCATACATGTTTATCCTTCGGATTCTTTTTCAGAGAGTTTTTAAAAGCTATGATAGCTTTCTGAAAATCATTATCCCGTAAATACTGTCGTCCTTCAAGGCCTTCCATAACACCGCTTTTTGTTCTCAAATTCTCAAGTTCATTTCTAAGACCGGGAATATTAAACCCCTGCTGTTCGAGAAGGAAAAAAAGTTCCACTGCTTCAATGTAACATCCTATTTTAACAAGGAGATTGCCTTTTTCTGAAAAAGCCTGGGCTTTTATCTCCGTATCAAGTTCACCGGCTTTTGTCATACATGATATGGCTTCCGTATAACGTTTAAATTCTTTTAGAATTAACCCCTTGTAATACCAGGCTTTAGCAAATTCATCATCATGTCCGATAGCCTCTTCTACCAGTTCTATAGCCTGTTTATAATTTTTTTCTTCATAAATCTTTACAGCCTGAGTAAGTACTGCTTTAGCCTTGGCCGGTCTGCGTTGTTTCATGTATAGTTCCTCCTTAGGACACGTTATAACACTTTAAATAAACCTGTAAGTGAATAGCGGCGATTAAATCGTCTCTTATTCGTATTATCTTCAATTTTTCCTTTTATAGTAGCAGTAAAATATTTGGCTATCACATAGAAGCCAAGTTCTTCCATTAATTTCCTATCCGACGTATCAAACCGGGAAATCTCGGCAAAACATTTGTATCCTTTATTCTCAACAAGCCTTGCCAGTTCGGCAAGTAATAAAACAGCATATTCATTATTGTTATATTCTCTGCTCATTGTAACTCTGATTTCAGAACAATTATTTCTCACAGGTTGATGATAGCCAATACCTGTAACAGTAGAGTTTTCAAGTAAACAGAAATATATGTCCTTATCTATAGAATTATTCAATATGTCTTTCTGGGTTCCGAACGTTCCGTAATCCACTCCTGATAATATATTACAGCATTCTTCAATTACATTCATAGAAAGAGGAGAAAAATGAAGTGAAGGGTTGTTAATTTCAGGCAACATGTGACGCCTGTCTCTTACAAGTAAATAACCGCCTTTTTCAAGATCTATTAAATAATTAAATACCAGGTTTATAAGCAAACTATCATCACTTCTTATATTAACTACAGGAGAAGGTAAATCCTCCAGAGCCTTACAAAAACAATCATCGGCGAAATAATCATATTCTTTCTTTACATAAAAATCAAGAATCTCAGAATTTTTAAATATATAATAACCTACTGGCTCATCATTTTCTATAAATGCATGAACAGTTCCACCGTAAATAAGCCTTTCCTGAAATGCACCGAAACATGGAAAAAGCAATTCATTTAATTTCTGCTTTCTTAAACTTCTTATATTTTCAAGAGAAGATTTTATTAAATTCAATATATGGCCTTCCTTATAATTATAGTTTATATAGAAAACATTATTATTATAGCAATAGACATCTAATAATACAACCCCTTTATAAGTTATTGATTTCCTGAAAAATTTATGATAAGATTAAACAAAAATAAAGTTATAAGGAAGAGAATATATGGTAAGAACTATAAAAAAAACAAAAGGGTTTACATTACTTGAAATAATGATTGCCATTGGCATAATAGTAGTACTGATGTCAGTTCTTATACCGTCTTTTCAGAGAGCCAGATCTCAGGCAAAACTTGCCGTCTGTATTGAAACAATAAAAAATATTGCTACGGCAGTAGAAACCTATGTAATGGAACGCGGTAATCAGAGACCGCCAGCCACTCTGGCAATACTGGTTCCCGGATATTTAAAAGTTGTCCCCATAGAACCGGTATCTCTGACAAAATATTCATATCAGGTATCAACCCTTGCAGATAAAAATTTTACCATTTCCTGCCCCGGTCCGAAGGTAAATCATAAAGAACTGGGGATTCCGATCAATCATCCTTTATATAGCCCTGCAACCGGTCAGGAAAAAGGCATAGAAATTTAATAGAGACATAAATGAATTTTATCAGTGGTTTTTCAAGAAGCTGTGTAAGTACCTGTTTTTACTGGCCAGAAGCAGAGGTTTTGCTGGATTGTGGTCCCTTTGCTTCTATCTATGGATTGAATGCCAGTCATATATTTATATCCCACTGTCACAGTGATCATATAAGCGGAATAGTAAACCTTCTCTATATAAAATATTACAGAAATAAACTTCATGGGGTCAAAATCTATACACTTCCCGATATATGTAAATACATAAAAGATTTACTATCCATAAGTTTTCAAAAAGGAGTAATCCAGTCCCCGGACATAGAGATCAATCCTTTAACTGATGAAGGAATAAAAGTAAACAATAATATTTACTGTTACCCCCTGCGCACATATCACAGATGCGAAAGTATGGGATTTACCTTCATTAAAGAAAAAACTGTAGAACTGACCTATACATCTGACACAAACAGTAATATATTAAACCATCCCTCTGTAACAGATGCAAAACATCTTATCATAGAGACGACTTATCTTGAAAAAAAAGACATAGAAAAAGCGAACTCACGCGGTCATATTGCATTACCGGAACTGGAAGATTTTGTCCATAAATTTAAGGGAGAAAGAATATATCCGTTCCATTTTCTTGAAGTATATAATACAGGGGATATTTATAATGCCATAAAAAACATGAGATTTAATTTTCTCTTCAAACCAGTAGGGTTGACCCTGTAGAGACGTTTTAATAAACGTCTCTACAGAAACCGTTTAAAATCCGGGAGTCGGGCTTGGGCTGGGTGATACAGACGGTGCAGGCGTTGCAAAAAAGGGCATATAAGACCTGGGAGGAGCAATTTTATCTTTAATAGCTTCAGGCTTTATCTCTAAAAGATTACCGCTCAACATAGGAATATTTATATTCCACTGTTCCCATCCGCCGGGATTGGAGGTATCGATTTCAGCAGGAGATGTAGGAGGCTGATCGGAAGAAGTAAGAGAACTGTGTCCGCCGTCTACCATACTTTTTTCATCCTGGAAATTCTTATGATAAAATCTCACTTTTCCATTAAAGACCCTGAGAACTGTCTTATTATCATTCGAAGAAACATCAAAGTCCGAGCCAAGTGCTTCAATGAAGGCATTATCCGTAACTACCTGCAGCTTTTGAACGTCAAAATTAGTCGCTTCTTTCTGAGAAACCCATATTGCCCCCTCTATGAGATTAATCTTGCAGGAATATCCTTCTCCCCTGGCTCTCTGTATATAATCAATGCGGAGTTCACTGTTTTCGCCCATTCTGACAGAGGTTTCTTTTGACACAACAAAAACTACTATAGATGAGCTATCAGTTTTAAGCTTATCTCCATTGGTCAGTTCCGGATAACCGACAAGTTTTTTCATACCGGAATTATCGGAACTTCTTCTTATATCCACATCTCCCTGATAATAAACTATAGGAAGGCCAAAAGAAGGGAAAAATACCTTAAACATCGTGTATAACACTGTAAGAACTATTACAGCAGAAACAGTAATCCAGGCAAATTTCGGAACCCTGGAAACTTTTCTTTTCACTTTGCTGATATAAATGCTTACAGGCGAAGGTTTTGGTAATTTTTCTGACAGCGCATCATAAAAAGTTGCCGAAGCTTTCTGTCTTACAATACCATTCATTGCTGCCTGTATTGCTTTTAATTTTTCTGCTATTACAGAACAATTGGGACATGACCTTATATGGGTTTGCATTTTTATATACTCAGAAGCTTTGGGTTTATCATCTTCTTCACCAAGATAATATCTCCTGAGATCGTCTTCAAATTGTGTACAGCTCATGATAACTCCTTCCCCTGTGTTTTTTATATTTAGTCTCCCAGGCAGGTTCCTGTTCAAAGTTTTATGTTACGACATAAAATATATCCTTCACAACAACCTGATAAATCCTGGCAATCCTTTAATCCTATTAATTCCGGCCAAAATTAATCCAGCATTTTTTGTAATTTAATCTTGGCAAGAAAATTTCTGTTTTTAATATTTTCTTCCGGCATATCAAGTATAGAAGCCATATCTTCATAGGATAATTTTTCGATATCTCTCAGCACCAGAACAGTCCTCAATTCATCCGGTAATATTTCAATGGCCTGAAATACGAGGTCTCTGAATTCCTTTGTCTTATATTTCTTTACGGCATCCTTCATTAATTCTTCCTGTTTATGATTAAAGAGATATTCTATCTCTTCTTCGGGATTGGTATAATCAGAGCCATTCCCTGCGCTCTTATCCCTGAGCCTGGATAGTTCAAAATTCGTCATATTGAGAGCAAGTTGATATAACCATATGGTAAAAGCTCTTATATTTTCAAGGTTTTTAAGATTATTGTGCACTTCCAGAAAAACTTCCTGAGCAAGTATTTCAATTCTCTCTTTTGTAACTCTGGAGCCAAGAAGATAATAAAGAGTATTAAAAATATCATCTTTATAGCCTTCCACAAGTTGCTTAAAAGCCTCTTCATCTCCATTAAGAAATTTCTCTATTAAAGTAACATCATCCTGTTTTTTCATAATCTTCACTTCCCCTATTCAGTGATCAGTTACCAGTGATCTGTTACCAGTGGAGCTAGTTTATAGTTTCAGGTTTATAGTTTATGGTTAAGGATAAAATTTATCTTTAAGCTCTCAACCCTAGAATATAAACTTACCATAACTGGTAACTGCTCACTGCTCACTGTTACATGATATTCATAAACATGCATTTCAAATATTTACTTTCAGGCATAGAGAGAAGAACCGGATGATCTGGAGACTGGTTACCACAGGCAATTATCCTGGCTTCTCTTTTTGCCTCAATGGAAGCTTCTTTTAATAATCTGAAAAATACATCATCTCTGAGATTATGAGAGCATGAAGAGGTAATTAAAATACCTCCGGGCAACAGAAGTTTCATTGCTCTTAAATTCAGTTCTCTGTAACCGGCAATTGCTTCTTTAACTTTCTTTTTATTTTTCACGAAAGCCGGTGGGTCTAAAACTATCCAGTGAAAAAATTCCTTTTTACTGAGACAGATATTTAAAAAATCAAAGACATCTTCTTTTATAAATTCCATTTTATCAGAACACAGATTAATAGTAGCATTTGCTCTAGCCAGTGCTATAGCAGAGTCAGAAGCATCAATACAGGTTACGTCAGATCTATTTCCTGCTCTTAAAGCCCATGCCCCTGAATAACAAAAACAATCAAGCCCTTTTCCTGAAAGATTTAAACTGCTGAAATAATCTCTGTTAGACCTTTGATCAAGAAAAAAACCAGTTTTCTGTCCATCCCAGAGATCTACTTTAAAGCGGACAGAACCTTCCTCTATGGAAAAGTCATGAAGTTCGTCTTTTTGGATTCCACCTAAGATTATCTTTTCCTGCTTAAGACCTTCTAATTTTCTAAAAGGTGAATCATTTCTTAATATTATACCTGCAGGAGAAAGAACTTCCCTGAAAATATCCACAATATCATTCATAAACTTCTCAATGCCAAGGGTCAAAAACTGCATTACAAGGAATTTGCCATATTTATCTACTATAAGACCGGGGAGAAAATCTGATTCACTGAAAATTATCCGGAAAGCATCTCTATTACCAGTTACTTTATCTCTGTAATTGAGAGAGTCCATGATACGTGAAAAAAGGAATTTTCTATCTACGTCAATATGTTCTCTGGAAAGAATCCTTACTGCAATCAAACTGTGGGAATTAAAATAACCGGTACCTACATATTTCTTTTTAAAATCACAGATATCTACTATATCTCCGTCCCGGTATATACCTTCAATTCTGTTTATTTCATTGCTGAAAATCCATGGATGTCCGCTTTTAATTCTATTTTCTTCATTTTTTTTAAGATAAATTTTTGGTCTCATTAATATTATCGTGACGCGTGACGCGTGTCACGTAACGCGAGGATATTCCTGTATATTTATAAAGTATATAAATACTATACTTTTGCAGATTTCAGAAAAAGCCTTGAGTTTATTAGGTTTTATGTTTTAACTAAAGTCAATAAAATCAAAGGTTTTATAAAAAAGTGCGAAAGTATAGTAAATAATTTCTTTTTAATTTTTATAAATCCTTTATTTTAAAAAAGAAAATCATCTGGTAAGATTGATAACAGAAAAGTAATATGAGATAATATATACTAAAGGAAATTATATTAGATTTTGCTAAAAAATCTAAGTCCTTATAACGGTAATATAACACAGATTACTGTTTCGTGACCAGTAAGGCGTAATGCGTGACAGCAGAAACTAACAGACATGACCGGAGCGGTCACAACCAAATATGAAAATCAACATCCAGTGAAGGTGTAAACTTCATCATTTTCATATAAATACCTGTAAATATTTGGTGTAATATTTTCCGCTGGCAGTAATAAGTAGCCCTGGCCATTTTTCTAAAAATTATATTCAATATTCTGGAGGAAAATCTTTAGTATCATAAAAAATCAATTATGAGAGATATAGATAAAACTAAAGAAGAACTTATAGAAGAAGTTGGTCTGTTACGCAAAAGAGTAAGGGAATTAGAACATGTATCCTTTGAAAGTAAAAAACTAGAAAGAGAATTGCTGGAAACAAAGCAATCTACAGAGGCTACATTAAAGGAATTAAAAGATACAAACCTGCAGCTTGAACAGGCCATAGAAAAAGCCAATCAAATGGCAGTCATAGCGGAAACAGGAAATCTTACCAAGAGCCAGTTTCTGAGCAATATGAATCATGAATTCCGTACGCCTATGAATGCCATACTCGGCATGTCCAATTTACTCCTTGATACAAACCTGACGGCAGAACAGAGAGAATGGGTTGAAGTAATTATAAGTGCAGGTAATTCTCTATTTTCTCTTCTGAGCGAAATACTTACTCTTACGGAAATACAGGACGGCCACTTTGAGCTGGATGAAATTCCTTTTAAATTCCGGACTTTTATTGACGATATCATTAAAATTTTTCGTACTGACGCAGAGAAAAAAAACCTCGGTCTATTCCATTATGTCAGAGAGGATATACCGGAAACCCTGGAGGGTGATAGCAGGTTACTAAAAACTGTAATCATCAGAATTTTAGAAAATGCTATTAAATTTACTGACACAGGTGAGATTGTACTCAGAATTGAACCGGAAAAGCCAGAAAAAGATGAGAAGTTAACACTTCATTTCTCTATTTCAGATACCGGTATCGGTATTGCAGAGGATAAACTTGATATAATATTTGACAGTTTCACCCAGATAGACAGTTCTCTATCAAGAAAATATGAAGGTATAGGGATAGGTCTTTCTATAGCACAGAAACTTGTTACAATCCTGGGTGGAAAAATATGGGTTGAAAGTAAATTAAACCATGGGAGTACTTTTCATTTTACAGTTAAATTAAATTCAATAAATTTATGATAGAAAGGGTTTCCTGTGAATATTCTAGTAAGTCTTTCCGACATGAAAACAAGCAGTGATACAAAAGCAGTTTTAATTGCTCATTCTCTCGGCTCCTGTATAGGAATTGTCTTGTATGATCCTGTCATTCAAACAGGGGGCATATTACACTTTATGCTTCCAAGCTCAAAACTTTCTCCTGTTAAAGCACAGAACAATCCTTATATGTTTGCCGATACAGGTATAGCAAAATTTTTAGACACTATGTATCAACTGGGAGCAAAAAAAGAAAACCTGAAGGTTGCTATCGCAGGGGCAGCAGAAATTATGGGACAGATAGATTTCTTAAACATAGGGAAAAGCAATTATATAGCCACAAAATCTATCCTTAAACAATACGGGCTCAAAGTGGATTTTGAAGATACAGGGAAAAATATCAACAGGACTTTGAAACTGGAAATAAAAAAAGGACTATTATATATTATCATAACAGGACAGGAGGAGAAAAAAATATGTATGAAATAGAAAAAATTATCTCCGCCATAGATTATTTACCCCCTGTATCAGGAACAACACCAAAAATCCTTTCCATTACAGAAGATCCTGACAGTAAAATATCTGATCTGGTAGATTTAATCAAATACGATCAGGCTATGACTGCCAATATATTAAAAATATGCAATTCTGCTTATTTTGGTTTACCTAAAAAAATAAATTCTCTGGAACAGGCTATAAATTATCTCGGGAAAAATCAGGTTGCAGAACTGGTTTTTATGAAAAGTATGTCTAAAAATCTGAGAAAAGAACAAAAAGGTTACTGTCTCTGTGAAGGTGAATTATGGAAATATTCCATTTCTTCCGCCCTTATAGCAAAAGAACTGGCAAAGGAATTCTCTATTCAGGATTCGTCTCTTATATTTACGGCAGCACTTATCAAGGATATTGGGAAAATAATACTTGATAAATATGTACAAAATTCCTTCAAAAAGATAATGGGTGATGTTTTAAAAAATGGCTGTACTTTTATAGAAGCAGAAAAGAAAATAATAGGTATAGATCATGCAGAACTAGGCGGCCTTGTAGCAGAGAAATGGAATTTCAGTGATAAAATGATTCACATCATTCGTCAGCACCATCTCTCCGAGCAAATGGACGATGAGGATATAGAAACATCTATTGTATATATGGCGGACATACTCTGTATGATGATGGGCATGGGAGTTGGCTCAGACGGACTAGCCTATAAATTTTATAAGGATGTGGCAGAAAAATTGAATTTATCTGAACATATCCTTATGAATGTAATGTTAGGTTTTATGGCAAATCTAAAACAGGTAGAAGAGCTTGCCAGTAATATTATATAAGAGGCCCAGGATGGCATATTCTCGCAGAAATTCTATAAATTTTTTTCAAATGAAATCTACTTCAAAATTTTCAGAAATTCTATAAATTTTTCTTTAAAAATTTCAAATTTTATTTCTTTTTCTTCTTTTACTGGAAGCCCCTCTATAGATACAGTAGACACATTTAAAGATAAAAGAGGATAAAAGCCTATTCTCCTGCCTATTCGTTCCTCACTCACATCAAAACCTTCATCTGAAAGGAGTTCGCAGAGTTTTTCCGTAAAAACCATGTTTGTATTAATATAAAAAGGACATCCCTCTCTGAGAACACCTTTTTTCTGAAGAGATTCTTTCAGTTCTTCCGCACTGTCCGGGATTTCAAAAAAGTGAAATCTTTCTCTTATTAAAGCTGTAATATCTTTTGCCAGTTCAGAATCATTCAACAGAGGTAAGAGAAAATTATAAATATCATCTCTTCTGAAAGATTTCAAATTTTTTATACCTGATATGATTGCATTTACTTTATCAATATTTCTTACTAAATCCAGGATTTTTCCCTTTCCTGTATACTCTGCGACAAAATTTCCGATAGAGGACAATACTGTCTCATCAAGATGTTCTATATCATCATAAAGTTTTTCGTAAACATATTCTTCCAGCAATGTTTCTCTCCGGCGAAATACAGGTATATGACAGATCAACTTACCATAGTATTTACCCTGTAATATATCCTTTAAAAAAATCTGGCAGATTATATCTTCAGGAAAAATTTTATAATGTTCTACAGACAGACCGGCAGAAAGTTTCTCGGAGAAATAAAAAGAACCTGCAAGAGGCAGAAGTTCATTATTGTCTGCTCCGAAAAAAGAAAACATATAATTAACATGTCTGTTCGTACTATTTATAATATCAACCATAAGATTTATTAAAAATCCTGATGTTTTTGCATTTTCGGGAGAATTATTTGAAAATTTATGATTATTATCATAGCTTGTAGCAATTAAGATTGTTTTCTTTGTTTTCTCATGGGAAGGGATAAAAATAATATAATTAGTATTACCGTTTATAATGTTATGACCTGAAGTCAATTTTTCCGCAGGTATTTTCATTAATATTAAAGGTACATTATAACGGGTCTCTATATATTTCAGACATTTTTCAAGGAACATGTGGCCAAATTTATCTAAATACTCTTCTAAAAATTCAGGAGAAAATTGAATATTATCATTCAGTGAATAAAAATCATCTAAAAGATGTAAATTTTGCTTTATCTCAGATGCATTATTTAGAGAAAAATCCTGTAATTCTCTGAAGAAATGGCTATTTTTTATATCATTTTTCAATTTATAGTGTCCATAGAGTTCTGGAATTAAACGATATATGGTCTTTGCATAATCAATCCAGTCAAGGCCATTTACGTGAGCTATAAAATCTTCTTTTCCCTCGGAAGGCAGTTCCTTCCAGAGCAGATCTCTGTAACATTTCTCATAAGGGGCACATATCAGCATCCAGAGACCTTCACGTATTTCCATTCCGCCTGTTCTTTTAGGATGTATAAGACAGCCTATTCTGGAGTGGTGCCCGTCCATATAGCCGGCAAGAGAGCAGTTATCTCTGTAAAACTCTTTTGTATAGGATGTAACAGCACCTTCTCTGCTGAATATATAATCTTCCAGATCAGAAAATGTTACAACTTCTCTTCCGGAAAAATATTTCGCAAAAGAAATACTGTTCTCTTCCACATATTTTCTTAACACTTCTTTATCTTCTTTAGAATCTATACAACATCCGCTGCAACTTATATTATCCAGACTGCATAGATAAACCTTCGAAGGAAATTCTTCTTTCTTTGAAAAAGAATTTTCCATATAATCGGCAGCACATAGAAGCGATATAATCTCTGTATGTAATAAATCACTCCTGCCATCAGGTATATTGCATCTCACACAAAAACTTTGCCACCGGAGAGAAGTGTAAGTTTCAACATTTTCTCCCGGTATATGAGGCATTTCTTCAAAAAGATTTTTTTCATAACAGTCATATATATCTTTAGAAGAAAAGATTTTATATATGCCTTTTTTATAGAGATTTTTTACAAAGGGAAATTCGGGCTTTCTGGAAGACAGATTATATTTCTTCAATAATTTATAGATTTTTTTGGATAAAGAAGGACATTCATCTGTAATATAATAAGAAAAATCACTTTTCTCATCACTATAACAGGTAAAAAGCAGATCTATTCTGGTTTTATCGATTATCTTCATTAAAGCTCTTGTATCAGAAGGAGTATTAATATATTTTATGTGTTTATAATTCAGTGGGAATCCGGAAAGTATATCTTTTTTATTTGACGGAAGTTTAATAATATGCCAGGAAAAATCTGCATCTTTAATAAATTTTTCATTTAAAACCATAAAAGCAATCAGATTATTCAGAGAAATACTGTTTAAAGGCTCATTATGGGCTAAAATTACAATAACATTAATATGACCATGACCTGCAGTTAAACATCTGATTGGTTCTCCCGATTCGGAAATGCCGGTTTCTTCAATATCGATAAAAGAAGGATAGTTTTCTGTAAAATCATTTATAACAGACAGGTCCGGTTTTAAAAATTTCAAATCATGTTTCACGTATTATAATCAGGCACTTTCTTTAAGCTGTTCCAGAAGTGATTCCATGGAAATTCTCACAGTAGGATTACGCTCGGCTTTAAGAAATTTTTCCAGAAGAGGTATCTCTTCTCCTGTAGCTATTCTTTCAAGAACTCCCACTGCATTATAACGTACTTCCCAGTCTTCATCGTGTAAAGATGACATTATATTATTTATATGTTCCCTGCCAGAAGAATTACCTATAGCTTTCAGTGCTATAATTCTTACCTTCGGAGATTCATCGGATAAAAACTCTTCCAATCCTTCTATTTTATCAATCCAGCCAAGTTCACATAAAGAATAAAGGGATCTGTACCTTACAGGCCAGGATATATCCATGAGAGCATTAATTAAAGGTTTTAAACTTTTTTCATCACCTATTTTTCCTAAAGCTCCGATAGCATTTGCTCTATTCTTACTGTCTTCATCTTCTGCATAATCTAATAACCTGTCAAAATATTCTTCTTCTCCAAGTTTCACCAGAGAATAAAGTGTCCAGATTTGTACCAGTCTGGACGGTTCTTCCAGTGTATTTTTAAGAACCTTTATAACGTTATCATTAATACCAAAGGTGCTTATAATCTCTGCTGCCCTTATTTTTACTTCTTCTTCATCTTCTTCAAGACACTTAATTATGGCATCTGTGGCCCTGGCATCTCCCCTGGTTCCAAGAGACCTTACTGCATTACTTCTGACTGTAGCATTATCATCTTTCAACGCTCCCATGAGAGCCTTTAAAGATTTTTTATCGGTAAAAATCGCAAGGGATCTTGCCGCACTGGCTCTTACCATAGGATCTACACTTTTTAAAGCTTTAATACAGTCATCAATATCGCTGAAATCAAACATAATTTTTCAAATAATTAACTTATTACTCCTGCAAAAATAAACCGTGACGCGTTATGCGTGACACGTGACGCGGGCACAGATTTTATGGCCCGACCATAGTCGGAATTTGCATAAAAAAAATTAAACTTATATTTAATAATATTAACATAAGGTCAGTTTATTGTCAAAGAGATGTTTCTATTTTTTTATGACAAATGTGGTTTTACTTACGTTTCACTCTAATTATAGTTAGTTTCATAACTATCCATAAATAATGACCTCGTAATGCGTAAAGCGTAATGCGTGATGCGCAGGGATTAAACCCGTTACGCGTCACGAAGACTTAAATTCTAATAAGTTATGAAATACACTATAAATTCTAACAGCCATGACCGGGTGGTTAAAACGAAGGATAAGAATTTATCCTCCCTTCCCCCTTCACACTTCACACTTCACAATTTTCATATAAATAAGTTATGAATTCGACTAAAAAATCTACAGGAATAAAGTTTTTTTTCTAGAATAAGTTTATATCAAATTGAATAATAAGGAACGATGATATTTTATGATAGGAAAAATATTAAGTGAACGTTACAAATTACTTGAAATGATAAGTGAAGGCGGAACAAGCGAAATATTTCTGGCAGAAGATATATCTTCAGGGAAAAATGTTGTTATAAAACTTATAAAAGAACATTTGCTCTATGGGCCTGAAAAAGATAAATTTAAAACAATAGAACGTCTGAGAAGAGAACTGAAGATGTCTGAACAGATTACTCATCCTAATATCATCATAGCTAAAAACATAGAGGAATTTGATGGTAAATACTATATAGTTCTGGATTATGTACCCGGTATGGCACTGTCTGTTCTTATGGAAAGAGAAACATTCGGGCCCGGATTTATAGTAAGGCTTATGATAGAATTATGTAATATTTTAGATCATGCTCATTCAATGGGTATAGTCCATAGAGATTTGAAACCATCAAATATTATGATAACAGAGGAAGGCAAAATAAATATACTCGATTTTGGTTATGCCCTTAATATGTTAGACAGTAACAAACTGACAAATGAAGGGGCAATACTGGGCACAGCCAGTTATATAGCGCCTGAACAGGTTATGAATAGCACTGTTGACAGTCGTGCAGATTTATATTCTCTCGGTGTCATCATGTACGAATTAGCTACAGGGAAAAAACCTTTCAAAGGAAGCAGTAAAATCACTGTTATTATGCAGCATGTAAATGATCCGCCAAAATCTCCATCTATTTATAACCCATCCATTCCCGGCCATATAGAACAGATAATCATGAAGCTGCTGGAGAAAAAACCTGATGACAGATACAGCTCTGCCAGGGAATTGATGGAAGCTCTGAAGAATACATCTGATAAAATGAATTTGCCGGAAAACTTATCTTACAGAGGAATAAGTTTTCTTAACCCCAGGTCATCACTTGTAGGACGTGATGAAGAATTTAAAGAATTATATCTTGAAGTTGATAAACTAAAAGAAGAAAAACAAATAAAACTTATAATGGTTTCAGGCCCACAGGGTACAGGTAAAACCAGATTGCTTGAAGAAATAGAAGTATATGCCAGGATAAGAAACATGTTATTTATAAAAGGTACCTGCAGCAGAGAAAAGTTTTTTGCCCCTTATTATACTATCATACACGGCTTATCCCCCTTCTTTGCTCAGGATAGAAATGAACTTTATAATAATATGATCTTCAAGAAAGATCTGAATTTTAAACGTGACAGTAATAATATTCCTTTCAGGAACATTTCCGGAGATATTCAACAGATAAAAGAACTGGCAGATAAAATCTATCCTTACATTATACCTCTTATGGAACCGTACGGAAGAAGAGGAGAGCCTGAATTTACAGAAGACGTATCAGGATTGCTCCTTAATTTTCTGATAGAATTATCCTCCATCAAACCACTGATTATAACAATAGATGATATTCACTGGACCGATGCTTCTACATTCAATTTCCTTCTGGAATTACAGAAAAAACAGGAAGGCCATATACTGGTAATAGCAACGTTAGATGAAGATAAACTCTTTGGTGAATATGAAATCATTCCCGGTATGACCAGATGGAACGAGGTATTTTCTCCGAAATCTATCAGTATTAGGAACCTTGGCCCTGAACATACAGCAGAAATGATAAAAAGCATACTCATGACGGAAACAATAGAAGATAAACTATTTCAAAAAATATATATAGCTTCCGAAGGGAATCCTCTCTTTATAAAAGAAAGTATTAATTTTTTAATAGAAAGTAAAACATTGAACTGGCAGGAGAACAACTGGAAAGTTGATGAAGAGAAAATAAATTTCCTTCTGCCAAATTCAATTAATGAACTGTTAATAGATAGAATTAAATTAATGGATAACATGACAAAGGATTTTCTCGTAAAAGCATCTATCTT
>JAKPQU010000556.1 GCA_029555925.1 Bacillota bacterium | reverse complement strand
ATTTATATCAAAGGTTTCTTCCAGTAAATCTTTCATATGCCTCGGGAGTATGTCATTTAGATTTACGAGACATCCGAGTAAACCGACTGACCAGCGGCTCACTATAAAATTCGAGATAAACTTGCTCAATTTATCCATGTTTTTAAAAGGTATTATGGCACCGGAGAATATAAGCTGCGGTATTAAAAGTATGGGAACAATACTGGTTGCCTTGTCTACAGTGGAAACTACGGACGAAACGAGAAGACCCATACCCACTCCCGTAAGAGACGTAAGAAAAATACAGCAGTACATATCCGCATAAAACATATAGCTCCCGTTATCGGGAAATTTAACTCCCATTACGACTATGCCGAGCAGTATGGCACATTGTATGAGACATATAAGGGATAAAATGACAAACTTGGACATTACATATGGTATGACCTGGAGATTTATCATTCTTTCCCTTTCATAGATAACATGTTCTTTTATAATTTCCCTTGCTGCATTTGATGTGCCGAACCAGACAGAAACACAGATTAAAAAAAATATAAGCGTAAGGGCCGCGTTCCCATCACCTATTTTAGGATCGTCATTGAATATATCCCTTTTAAATACCAGCGCCAGAAGAATTGCTATAATAGGAGCCTGAAGGATTACTATGGCAAGGTTTCTTATATCCTTCAGCATAATCTCGTAATATCTGCCGGACAGTATAAAAAACTGCCTGATTGAAGAGGCCCCCCTGTGGGATATTTCTTTATGAGATAGGACTTGAGTCGTCTTTGTTTGCAACATGTCAGTTTCTTCCAGTCTCCCGAGAAGGCCTTCTTTATAACAGGAAGATCTTTCAAATTTTTCAGCCCATTCCTTCGGACTCCCCTGTGTTTCAATTAAATTATAGATTTCAGTAAAATCATTTACCTGAAAATAAGAAAAAGCCTCGTCAGGGGATCCGAAAAATACCAGGTGGCCTCCCCGTGCAAGGAAGACGATCCTGTCACAGAATTTTACGTTTTTCGTAACATGTGTAACCAGTATAATGGTTCTTCCCTGATCTGCAAGTTTTCTCAATAAAGCCATCATCCTTGTTTCGGTGGCAGGGTCTAACCCGGACGTAGGTTCATCAAGGAAAAACAGATCCGGTTTCGTAAGGAGTTCCACCCCTATACTTACCCTTTTCCTCTGACCGCCACTCAATTTTTTTATCTGAGTATATTTTCTCTCTTCCAGTTCTATTTCTTTAAGGACGAGATCTATAATATTATCTATTTCTTCTTTTTTCGTATCTTCAGGCAATCGTAAAGATGCGGCATAATATAAAGCTTTATACACATCCAGTTCTTCATGAACTATATCATCCTGGGGAACATATCCGAGACGGCTTCTGAAAAAATCCATTTTGTCATAAAAATTCTCCCCGTTTATAAACACGTCTCCCTGGTCTTTAGGGTAAAATCCGCTCAGAGTCTTTAAAAGAGTAGATTTTCCCGCACCGCTCGTGCCTACAATGGCTACGAATTCACATGGATGAATGGAAAGAGAAATATTATTCAATATGGTCTTGTTTTCCGAAACGGTTCTTGTTAAATTCCTGGCATCCAGTCTCAATCTACCTTCTTCACAGAGATTTTTTATACATGTTCCGTCAAAAAGAAGTTTATATTTGCCTATCTGAATGACATCACCCTTATGAAGTTCTGTTTTTTTTGTCTCTATTCCGTTTACATAGAGGCCGTTTCTACTGTTATTGTCCTGAATAAAAAAAGTTCCTTCCGGAGAAGAATAAACTGTGGCGTGACTCCAGGAGACCTGTACATGGTTTAAATAAATATCACTGTCCGGGTTTCTTCCTATGGTGATTTTACCTGCAGGAGAAGGCAGACATGAAGTAAAGGTAGAAAAGAATTCAAATTCCGTATCTCCTATAGTAATTACATCTCCGGACTGTAATTTCTGTCGTTTTACTCTCTGTCCGTTTACATAGGTACCATTTGTGCTGTTATTATCCTGAATAAAATAATATTCTTCCGAAGATATTATCATAGCATGAATACCTGATATGAATTTATCTCTCTCTACTATCAAATCACAGTCAGAATAACAGCCGATGTTAATGGTTTCATTGGCAAGATCAATAACCGTTTTATCTGCTTGACCTTTACGAAGTGTTAATCTGGCACTCATAATGTTATATTATAACATAAAGATTTTCTTATGTATATTTTATGGGGAGAACGCCGGCAAATATTAAGTTTTTTTATCACTCTTACCGGACATAGGGCCATTAACCATCAAGTGTACGTTATACATACCCCAGCCTTACCCCGGATCTGGCTGACTGGTGCTCCTCCGAAAAAAATCTAAACTGCTGCATTTGTAAATACTACAGATTGCATCATACCACATTTCTATAATCATATAATTTAAATCATCGACGGAAAAAATACCTCTTTCAGTCTCATAAAATTCCTGGCCGTTAAAAGCACATTCTTGCCTGAAATTGCTTTTTTTATATATATACTTTTATGCATAGATAATTGCATAAAAAATTCAGTCAAAATACAAACAATAATAAAATTTTCCCTGGTATTTTCATGATGCAATTGTCTTCAAAATTAAGTATAGTTTTTTGTACAGAAAATTGCCTTTCTAAAAAATTTCAATACCGGTATCTGGAGAAAAGAAATTCGTATATTCCCGTGATCTATATTTTAAACATAGAAAGGATTTTAAATTTAACATATAGAATTATTGAGTTATTAGGGGGTGGCTTTATGCCAATATTTTGTAGTAACTGCGGCAGTCCTAATAACGATGAAGCCCGTTTCTGCAGCAGTTGTGGCAGTCAAATAACAAAGGTAAGTATAACTCTTACAAAAGAAACAGTACTTGACGGAAGATATAAAATCATTGAATTAATAAAAGCAGGCGGTATGGGAGCCGTTTATAAAGCTGTAGATAACAGACTTGACGAGCCATGTGCCGTCAAAGAAATGTTCAGCAATTACACAACCCAGGAAGATCAGGACTATGCTGAAAAAAGATTTTATCAGGAAGCAAAAACTCTTGCAAAACTCAGACATATTAATCTTCCAAGGGTTATAGATCATTTTCAACATCAGGGGAAATTTTATCTGGTTATGGATTTTATAGAAGGGGAAGATCTGGAAGCAATAGTAAAAAGAGAAGGCAAAGGAGGACTTTCTGAAAAAAGAGTAGTCGAATATTCGATACAAATTCTGGATGTCCTTGCATACCTTCATAATCAGCCTTCTCCTATAGTCTACAGAGACTTAAAACCTCCGAATATTATGATCCAGCGCAGTGACGGCAAGATTATGCTCATAGATTTCGGTATAGCAAGGACTGTTCAACCGGGGTCAGTAACTAAAAAAACAAGTGTCGGCACAGAAGGTTATATTGCACCGGAACAGTATGTAGGGAAACCTGAACCGAGAAGTGACATATATTCACTCGGTGCCACCATGCACCATCTCCTTACAGGGATGGAACCTATGATTCCCTTTCATTTTACCCCTGCAAATAAAATAAATCCTCTCATAAGTGAGAGGTTAAACGACTTTGTTATGAAAGCCCTGCAGATGAAACCTGAAGATAGATTTTCTACTGCAGAGGAAATGAAAAAAATCCTCCTGGAAACACAGATTCCTGCCACACAGGCAGGTTATTCTAAAGGGCTGTCTATCGGAGCATCTCCGAGAATAACAGTTGTATCGCAGCCTGAACCGGTCTACAGAACACTTCCGAAATCTGAAGAACCGGTCTACAGAACACTTCCTCCAAAACAGCAGGAAGCGCCGGAAGGAATGATATTAATACCTGAAGGAGAATTTATCGCAGGGAGCGACGGAGGAGACGCATCATGCAGGCCGCAGCAGAAGGTCTATCTGCCGGCTTTTTACATAGATAAATACCCTGTTTCCCATCTTATGTACAGAAAATTTGTAAGAGAAACAGGCCATAAAATACCTTTTATGGAAGAAAAAGAATCTAAAGATTACTGCTGGACAAAAGAAAAAAACTATCCTCCGGGTAAAGCCAATCAACCTGTAGTCCTTGTAAGCTGGTATGATGCCTATGCCTATGCGAAATGGGCAGGTAAAAGACTTCCGTGGGAACTGGAATGGGAAAAGGCTGCAAGGGGAACTGACGGAAGAATGTATCCCTGGGGAGATAAATGGGAAATAGGCAGGGCGAACTGCCTTATAGGAGGTATAGGTTCAACAAGTCCGAGAGAAATGTTTCCTATGGATAAAAGTATTTACGGTGTTATGGAAATGGCAGGTAATGTAAAGGAATGGACAGGTGATTATTTTTATCCCTATCCATATAAAGGTCCTTATAAAAAAGGAAAAATGATAACAATAAGGGGAGGAAGCTGGAGTGAAAATCCGAATTTTCTGACAGTTTATCAGAGAAGCAGAAATTTACCTCATGTCAAATGTAATAATCTCGGGTTCAGATGTGCCATGGATGTGACCAGTGACCAGTGACCAGTTAATTGATAACTGGTAACTGATAACTGTTCACTGATAAAAAGGAGGCTATAAAAATGTATAATATGCTTGTAATAAATCCCGGTTCTACTTCTACAAAGATATCCTATTTCAGGGATGAAAAAGAAATTTTCACGGAAAATATTGTACATACGCGGGAAGAGCTGAAAGCTTTTCACAAAATGTTCGATCAGTTCGATTACAGATATAACATTATAACGAAATTCATGGAAGAAAAAAATATAAGACCTGAAGAGCTTCATGCCGTAGTGGCAAGAGGGGGACTCATGAAACCTGTACCTGCCGGAACCTATAATATAGATGAAGCTATGATCGGCGATTTACGGGATAAAAGTGAAGAAAGATGGGGTTTTGAACATGCAGCAAACCTTGCTGCTCCCATAGCATATAAAATTGCCGTTTCTCTTGGTATACCTTCTTTTATAGTAGACCCTATAACTGTAAGTGAGCTGCCTCCCGTAGCCAGAATTTCGGGAGTACCGGAAATAGAATACAGAAGCACCCTCCATGCCCTTAATCTGAGAGCAGTAGGAAGACTTGTGGCACAGGAATATTTAAATAAAAGATTTGATGAAGTGAATATGATAGGTACCCATATGGGCGGAGGCATATCAGTGGCAGCCTTCAATCACGGTAAAGCCGTGGATGTCAATATGGGTGCCCTTGGATACGGCCCCTTCTCTCCACAGAGAGCAGGAACACTTGCCATTATAGATGTTATGAATCTGTGTTTTTCAGGTAAATATACACAGAAGGATCTTATGAAAAAATTCATGAAGGAAAGTGGACTTACAGGCTATCTCGGAACAGATGACGCTATAGAAATAGAAAAAAGAATAAGTAATGGAGATGAAAAAGCAAAACTGGTCTATGAAGCAATGGCATACGGGACAGCAAAAGAAATAGCTTCTATGGCAGCAGTGCTTAAAGGTTCTGTAGACGGAATTTTCATCACCGGAGGACTTGCAAATTCGAAGATGGTTGTAGGAACCATAACAGACATGGTAGGTTTCATAGGAAAAGTTTTCATATATCCCAGTCAGAACGAGATGTATGCCCTTGCACTCGGTGCCCTCAGGGTTTTAAAAGGAGAAGAAAAAGCTTTGACATATTAGCAAGTTAGCACTTCAGTAAGTCAGCAAGTCAGCTAAAAACGCTGAAGTGCTGAAGTGCTGAAGTGCTGAAATGCTGAAATGCTGAAAAAGGAGAATATAAATATGGTGAAAGATTTCAAAGATATCATAAACAACGTAAAAGGTAAAGATCTAAAAACTGTTGTTGTCGTAAAAGCGGAAGATAAAGAAATACTGCTGGCTGTTACAGAAGCAAAGGATATAGCTAAATTTATTCTCGTAGGGGATGAGCGTAAAATCAAATCTATTGCAGAAGAGCATGGGTATGATATTTCATCTGTAACAGTTATAAATCAGAGTGATGAAAAACAGGCACTTCTTGAAAGTTTAAAACTTGTAAGAAACGGTTCTGCCCATATAGTTATGAAAGGAAAACTGCCAACCGGAAACTTACTTAAAGGCATACTGGATAAAGAAACAGGTCTCAGAGGAGACAGAATTCTGAGTCACTGTCTCGTATGTAAAATACCAACATATGACAGATTTATGTTTATAACAGACGGCGGTATGAATATAAACCCTGATATTAAAATGAAGATTGACATATTAAATAACACCATTGAACTGGCCAACAATTTTGGCATAGAAAAGCCGAATGTTGCCGTTCTTTCCTTTGTAGAGACAATAAATTTTGATATGGGAGAAACAATAGATGGAGCAGTATTATCCAAAATGGCCCAGAGAGGACAGATAAAGAACTGTGTAATAGATGGCCCCCTGGCCATGGATCTGGCATTATCTTCGAAATCTGCTGAAATAAAAGGGGTAAGTTCTCCTGTATCAGGAAAGACCGATATATTCCTTGTGCCCGGCATAAGTGCCGGAAATATGATTGGAAAAACTCTTATGTATACGACAGAAGGAGAATTCGGCGGTATTATCCTGGGAGCAAAGGCTCCTGTTGTAACGTTATCACGGTCTGATCCTGCATCAATAAGACTTAACTCCATAGCTCTCGGTGTTATGATGTGTAAATAAAGAGGATTTTAATGGGTATTTGTTGAATATTAAGGGAAGGCACGAAAATTATGTAGGGGGGACAATATATGCTAGGTAATATAAAAGACATGGTGTTAGGACGCAGTCAGGGCGCCTTTTATAACCCCAATCAATATGATCTAGATAAAGAATTCGAAAAATATCGTAATGTTGTAGAAAAAAGTACAGGTAAACTGGATACCAATGCTATATTCAGACTGGGCAGACTGTATCAGGAACAGGATAATGTTCAACTTGCTTTTGAAAATTACGAAAAGGCTCTGAGTATAGATCCAAGTAAATCGGAAATACATTATAATCTTGGAAATCTTTATTTCAGAGAAGGTCAGTTTCAGGAAGCGGAAAAATCTTTCGAGAAAGCAGTGGAATTAAATAAAAAAGATGTTTATGCCATCAATGCTCTTGGTAATACTTACTGCAGACTCGGGAAATATGAAAAAGCGGCTGAATATCATGAAAAAGCTTTAAAGCTCAGGCCTAATGATGCTTTTGCCTATAAAGGACTTGGTACTGTTTATCTCTACAGCCAGAATTATCTTAAAGCAATAGAATATTTCAAGAAAGCCCTTGAAGCAAAACCTGATTTTGCCATTGTCCATCAGATGATGGGCAGAGCCTATCATTCTCAGGGTAAAATAGATGACGCTATTTCTTCCTACAGAAAATCTCTATTCCTGGATCCCTCCCTTGTAGCATCTCATGAAAGTCTCGGAGAAATTTATAAAATACAGAAAAATTACGAAGAAGCTATCAAAGAATATAAAGAGGCTATAAGTAAAGAGCCGCAGAAATGTGCCTCCTCTCACAGAGCTCTCGGAGAAATTTATTATATCCAGAAAAAACTGGATGATGCCATAGAAGAATTTAAACAGGCCATAGAACTGGATATAAAATATGCATGGGCTTACTGGAATCTCGGACTTGCTTACAGAGATAAAGGAGATATGGAAAAAGCAGTTACAGCATTTCAGAAAGCCGTAGCAATAGAACCTTCTTCTGCTTTATACCATAGATGTCTCGGAGAAATCTACCAGTCCCAGGGAAAAGCAAAAGAAGCTATTATGGAATTCCATAAAGCTATAGAACTGGATCCTCTCTATGCAAGCGCCTATTCAAACCTTGGTGATACCTATCGCCTTATAGGAAAAATAGATGAGGCAATACTTGAATATCAGGAAGCAATAAAGATAAAACCGAATTTTGCTCTCGCTCACTGTAACCTTGGTTCCTGTCTTTATGACAGGGGCCAGATCGAGCAGGCCATAAAAGAATTCAATATGGCCATACAACTGGAACCAAGAATGCCCCAGGCATACAGCAATCTTGCTCTTGCCTATTACAGTCAGGGAGAACTGGATAAAGCAGCGGAACAATATATTAAAGCTTTAAAGATAGACCCTCATATGGATCTTGTTCATTGCAGCCTGGCCTCGGTATATCAGTCTCAGGGAAAACTTTCTGAAGCAATAGACGAATATAAAAAAGCAATAGAACTGGAACAGGATCTGGTTCTTGCTCACAGAGGACTTGCATCTGCCTATTATACAAAAGGGGAACTGAAAGATGCCGTAGAGGAGTATGAAAAAGCAATAGAACTGGAAAAAGATAATTCTATAACCCATTACAATCTTGGCCTTGTTTATTATGATCTGAAAGACTTCGAAAAAGCAAAGACAGAATACAAACATGCCGTAGAAATAGAACCGTCCCTGTCGGCAGCTCATTTTGCACTGGGTAATATTTATCTGGAACTCAATGATCTGAATAAAGCCCTTGAAAGTTACAAAAAATCTGTTGAACTGGAACCGGATAAAGCCATCAATCATTACAGCCTGGCTCTTGCTTTCGACAGGCAGGGAGATGTTAAATCCGCCATACATGGATATATAAAAGCCATATCCATAGATCCGGAAAATACCTATGCCATAAGAAATATGATTAAAGGTTATCTGAAATTCGGGAAACTCAATGATCTGATAGATAAATTCCATAAGAAATCTGACACAGAACCTGATGATACCATGATATATTTTTGTCTTGGCATAGCCTATTATTATTCAGGTGATATTAATAAAGCAGAAGAATATCTTGAAAGAATGGAAAAAGAAAATTCAAAACTCCCTCTTATGAGAGAATATATAGGCGATATTTGCTACAAAAAAGGCGATACAGAAAAAGCAGTAAAATTAATAAGAGCATTACTGGTAGAAGAACCATATAATGCCGATCTTTATTATAAACTCGGCTATTATCTCAGAAAGATCAAAGAGCCATGGCAGGTAAGAGAGCCTCTTATGAAGGTCGGCCTCCTCAAACCCCATTCTACTATTGCATTTGTTGCTCAGGCTATTGTAAATTTTGACAGTAACAATTTGAAAGAAGCAGAAAAACTGGCAAAGTTAGCCATAGAACAGGATGCAACCTTTGCCGATGCTCATTATATACTGGGGCAGATATTTGAAAGTCAGCAAAAAAGAAAACTGGCGCAAAAAGAGTATGAAATGGCCCTTTCGTATGATCCAGCCCATATTGATGCAAAGAAAGCTCTTGAAGAACTTAAATAGTAAGTAGTGAGTAGTGAGTAAGATGTCCCCTCTGCCCACTATTCACTACCATGGGTTGGGCTTATCCTTTACTATATATCCCTCAAAAGATACATTTTTTAATCCCGAGAGTGTTCCCTCTCCGTCCCTTTCTTTCCAGTAAATGGTTACTCTCATATGTTTTATTTCATTTATATCGAATCCGTTGCTCCATGGCTTTATTTCAACAACAGGTATAAACACGGTTCTTTCTACTGTAACAGGTTCGAGAGGTTCAAGAATATCATTGCCAAATCCATCTCTATTAAGATCATAATCAGGGGCACGGTGATAGAAATCATCGCCGGCTCCATGATAGGTTCCTGAAGGCAATCCAACATCATTGGGGTCAACAGAATGATGAACAAAAAGCCCTGTCTGGCTGTTAGGATCTGGGTAATAGGTTGAACCGGAAGCAGTACCCGGATAAAAAGGTATCATGCTGAAATTTCCTTCATAAGCTTCAAACTGTGCCTGTGCGAGATTTGTTGCTACAGATACATTTTCGCCTTTTTTTACTGCCATTAATCCATGAGACATAACACCGGAAACTATTACTATGGCAGTGGAAAGTATAACAAGAGAAATCAATATTTCAATAAAAGACAGGCCTTTAAAAGGTAAACCACGTTTTATGGTAAAAAAAAGATTTTGCTTCATATCATTTCTCTCCTTTATTTATTAAGATCGTGACGCATAACGCGTGACGCATGACGCGTAAAGATATTAACATAATGTGAAGCATCTTCAGAAGTAACAGACGTTTACCTGGAGCAATATTATGCGGTTCTTATCGAGTCCCGTGACGCGTTATCCGTTACGCGTAACGGGACTCCTGTAAATCCCTCTAATCTCAAAAATCCCTGTCAGCGTTTAAGTTCCTGTAATTCTTTTTTTATCTCTTCTCTTGCTTTAAGATCTGATTTCTTGTTGGCAAGATCCCATGCTCTGTAAAATGCATTTTCGGCCTTATCTCTCATATTTCTCATTTTAAAAAGTTTTCCGAGATAAATATAGGCATCCAGATAGTCAGGATTGATTTCTATTGCTTTTTCAAGTTCTTTTCTGCACATAAACCAGTCCTGTTCATGAAAATAAATAATTCCCAGGTTTTTATGAGGTTCCGGGTAGTTTTCATCGATTTCAATAGCCTTGTTAAATTCTTTTTTTGCAGATTCGTAGTTTTTTACTTTGAGATAATCTTCACCCATCTTGTTAAATATAGTGGCAAAACTCGGGTTAAGTCCTTTCATTTTTTCTATTCTATCATGGTCTATATAAATACTTTCTTCTATTTTTAAAGCAGAATCTTTTTTCTTTACTTCAGGCATTATTAATTCTATTTCCGGGGTAATCTCCTGTTTATCCTGATTTTCTACAGGGATTAATTTTTCTGCCATCAAATCGTCCAGTTTTTTCTCTTTTTCATCAAATCCGAGGTCTATAAATTCATACTTGGGATCAAGCTCTATAGCTTTTCTATATTCCTGGAGAGCCAGATCCAGTTTTCCCATTTTCCTGTATGTAAGCCTCAGTGCATAATGTGCTCTTGCATTAGCGCTATCAAGTTCTACTGCTCTTATGTATTCTGCTTCTGCCAGTTCCAGTTTATTTTCTTTATAATACTGATCACCGGATTCTATATAGGCTTCTGCATCTTCTATAGAAACTATTCCACAGGAAATAGTTTTTATATGAGATGGAATTTCATCTATAGATAAAACTACGAGATCGGGATAGGAATATTCGGCAAAACGTTTCAAATGAAGTCTTGTTTCGGGGGAAGAAACCAGGACAGGTCTCAGACCGAGTTCTTTACATTTCTCTATATTCTCTGAAAGAGAAACACGTAATTTTCGTCTCAATTCTGGATCAAGCTCCAGAGTAACTCCCTGGTCAGTTCTTACGATACCTTTCAGGAATATTCTTTCCATTCTTGCATCGGCAGTCATAACTGTTATAGTATTATGGTCGTCTGTATAATCTTTACATATATAACTGCCAAGAGAACGGCGGACATGTTCCGTTAAAAGATCTGTATCTTTTGTCAGATGAGAATAATCTCCAAGAGTCTCCAGAATATTAATCAAGGGACGTAAAGATACTTTTTCTAAAAGTAAATTCTTTAAAATCCTTCTCAATTCAAGGAGAGAAAATACTCCCGGTACAAGCTGATCAATAAGGACGGGATAACTTTCACGGAGTGTATCAAGGAGAAATTGCGTCTGTTCCAGTCCGAGAAGACGGTGAATATGTTTAAAAACTATTAAACGAAGATTATCCAGTATTATATCCAGAGGAAGATATATTCTGCATCCTTCTTTTACAGCCCTATCTTTAAGCGACGATTTAATCCATATTCCCTGGCTTCCACCCGGTTCAGTCCCTTTTATACCTTTGAAAGAAGACAGACATTCTTCCGGCCCCCATATAAATATGTAATCCTTATTTATATAGCTACCTGCAACAGACAGATCCTCCATTTTTATATCGTAATATTCTTTATTCTGAGTAAAAGAAACAGTCATAGAAGGAGGAATAAAACCAAATACGTCGGCTATATCCTGCCTGAGACGAAAAATGCCATCTTCCAGACCGGAGAGTAATTCTTCCATCTGTGCCGGTATCTCTATATTTATAAGGGAGACACTATTAAAGACTATCTCTTTATTATGACTTTTTGGCCTGTTCTTCTTCACCTTTTTCCTTCTTTTTCAGTTTTCCAGAGAAAATCTGAATTTATTTTGTCCGAAGTAATTCTCCACTCTTATCCTGTTATCTGGGAAGCTGATTTTCAAAGTTATTGACCTGAGCATAAGCATATAATAAACGTTTTCCTCCAGTCACGCGTTACGCGTCACGAGAACCTGTATGTATTATTTATTACTCACCTCAATAATTTATCAAGCTTCTTCCTGTTCTTCTTTGTCTTTCTTTTTAATATCAGGTCTGAATTCATTACCACATTTTACACAGAACTTGTGTTCTGGCTTTAAAATAGTAGCCTCACATTTCGGGCATTTTAAAAAGAGCTTTTCGCCGCAGAGAGGACAAAAATCATATTCGTTATCAGCGGGATACCAGTGTTCTTCATTTTTAGGACATAAACAAACTGACATATTTACAGACTTCCTTTCTTTGTAATGAATGCCAGCTTATAGCTGACAGCTATCAAGTATATCAAAGAAAAAGGAATATTGTCAAGAGAATTAAAAAAGACCTCCTCCTCCGTCTTCTTCTCCGCCGTCTTCTTCCCCGTCATCCTGCTGGAACATATTTGTATTATCATTCATACCGGGTATTTCAGATATAAGATTTATATTTGAAATATGCATGAATGGTATATTTATATTATAAGGATTGGGGGCATCAGGTGCGACAGCACCTGTTACGTTGTAATAACCGGGTTTAACCTTACCTTCTTCCTGCCCCAGATCAATCAGGGCAAATTGCTGATTATCCTGTGTCTGTAACATATAATAGCCGATACCGCCGACAGAGCCTATGGGTCTGAACATTATCATCCCCATATACTGCTTCTCCTGATTCTGATTGTTCTGCTGAGTTGTATCCTGCTGCGGTGCGGTATTTGCAGCAGTTGCAGGTTCTATTTTAGTTATTTTAAGAGGAGTAGCCATGGCACTGCCACTCTGTGAAGTATCTGTATAACCTCTAATGCTGTATTTACCTTCTGCAATCTGTCCCGGTGCTATACCTGTAAGAGAATAATAGGTTTTAGTATTATTTGCTCCCGATACTTCAAGCAGATAGGTAGATGTACCGCCATAATTGTAGAAAAAGACATTACCCGTCAGTTGTAATTCTCCGTTCTGTCCTGTCTGTGAGGCCCCTAAAAACTCCATACGGGTAACCTGAAAAGGAATAAGACCTGTATAAAGAGGATCATTTATAGAAGGTAATCCTGTTATTTTATATTTACCTTCCTTTACCTGTCCCTGCTGTTTCGGTAAATTAACAAGGTTGTAACGTTTTCCTCCTGATATGAAGGCATAATAACCTCCGTTTTCATTCATAAATTTTATCTCACCCATAAATTCGGATATGTCCTGAGAAAAAACTCCGGAATGAGCCAGAGAAAAAATCAAGAGAAACAATAAAAATTTCTTTATACACATAAGCATCAATCCTTTCCCTATATATATAATTTTAACACCGGAACAGGTAAAAAACAATACTATTATAGTTAGTTCCATAACAAATGTTTCGTGACGCGTAACGCGTAACGCGTGACGGGAAGATTACCCGTAATTTGTTATGAAATACACTCTGACAGCCATGACCGGAAGCCGATAATTACCATACAGTTTCTATTATTCTCATATAAAAGGATTATGTCACCCGGAAGAGAATTTAATATTATATCGTGACGCTGACACGCGTCACGCGTTACGCGTTACGCGTTACGATCACAACACAGAGAGGTTTACATTATGAAAAAATTTATTTTTATTCTGTTACTGTTTCTCTTTTCTGCGCTCTCTTCAATGGCTTCACTGGAAAAAGGAGAAAGTGCTCCTGATTTTAAAGCTGTAGATCAGAACGGGAAAGAGGTTACACTTGAACATTACAGTCAAACCAACCTGTTCATTTATTTTATAAAATACCTTGATGATCCGGGCAAGAGAGAAATAATGTCTATGAACAAATTAAAATCAGACTTTCCCGGTGCCTTTTTAAATATTATTATAATCACTGCAGACGAAGAGTGCTACAATGCATTATCTATATATACAAAGGAACAAAATATAAATTTTCCTGTCATACTGGACAGGGACAAAACCATCCATGACCTTTATAAAATAGAAAGACAGTTTCCTGACATGTATTTAATAGGAAAAAACAGGAAAATAATTTCTTCCAGAACAGGTTTTTTACAGCCCCTGGATAAATTCTTTAACCTATCCATGAAAGAAATAGGACAGGATTTAAGTTATAAACCTGCAAAATCAGGCAGGCCATGGCTTGGTATGCTTATTATTCAAATGCCTGACTACCTGAAAGAATTTTATGGTGTTACCAAAGGTCTTCACGTAGGAAAGGTTATACCGGACAGTCCTGCACAGACAGCAGGGCTTCAGACAGGCGATGTTATAATAAAATTCGACGGAGTGGAAGTGGAAGAAGAAGGACAGATTAAAGATATACTGGAGAACAAACATATCGGAGATGAAATTAATATAGTATTTGTAAGAAGAAAACCTGTGCCTATCATATTCAGTATCAAAAAAGAACTGTCAATGGGATGGGATATCGATACTATTCCTGACATAATGAAACCTATTTATTCATCGGAAAAAGGGCTCATAATAAAAGACATTGCAGAGAACAGCGCCGCTGCAAAATCCGGTATAAAAAAGTTCGATCTCATCACTTCTGCCGATAAAAAGGACATTAAAGAAGAAGAAGATCTGCAGCAAATAATGAATACAGGAGAAGAAACAATCAATCTTATGGTTATACGTCTCATAAGTGAGTCTAATGAAGTCAAAGTAATCCTTGGAAGTAAATAATTATGTTATGTAGAGACAGGCCACAGGCTGTCTCTACACGTTCCCCTGTTAAATATCACTTTTCTTTACACTGTTAAGACTTATATTTTTAAAGAGCCTTGTGGAATGTAATTTGCCGCCTATATATTCTTCTCTTTTTATAATTATCAGATCTTTTTTGTCTACCCAGTATTTTACGGAAGAATATTTTACCCTTTCCAGACTCCCCAGGGTATAATCGATCTTAAATTTAACCTGTGACGGTATATCTCCCAGATTATATTTAGGAACAGATGGTTTAACATCTTTTGCAAATTTAAACTCCAGTATATATGTGTCTCTGTTATCAATCTTATTTTTTTCCTGTACCATGGCAGGAGAGCCATTCTTAAAAAAATAATCCAGTTGAAGTAAATCAACAGTCCAGTTCATTACCAGAAAATCCCCGGTATTCTCTTTCTGCACGTCCCTCTGAAATTCCAGGGGGATAAAACCCAGTCCCATTATTTTAACAGTGAAATTTTTAGGATCACTGCCAGGTCTGTATATAAATTCAGCGTTATTTAATACAGAAGGTGTATAATCAGAAGATATAATCTTCATTCTTATACCATAGGGTTTACAGAATTTTACTTCATAGTTTCCTCTTTTATATTCGGGCTTATCAGAAACATTGGAGTTTTTTCCGTCACCGTATTTAGAATTATAATCACTGTAGTTTTTTGCAGTTTCTTTCTGATATTCCTTGTTAAAGGTATCATACTCCCCCTGATCATTTGTATAACTGTAACTGTCAATGGCTTTATAGGCTTTCTGCATTTTAGTGAATAACTCTGCAGGAGATTTTACTTCTCCTGCGAAAATGTTAGATGAAAGCAAAAACATAATTAATACGATTATTGAGAACTTTTTACTCATAACAGGTTGTGCTCCTTTCGAATGTTTTAATGTATCGCTGTTATAATTTTACTGACCTGAGCATAAGCATATAATAAAGGTTTTACTCCCCGTCACTGGAGCATATATGTATTGCTTACCCCGGTAATATTATATCAGATTAAGTGCCATAACTCTATAAAGGAGAAAAAAATTGAGACTATAAGATGTCCTGTGTAAACCTGTCGTAAAAAAGGGAGCTAATGAGATTTACACAGGATTTCAGTCGAAAAATTTATGGAAATAAAATGTCCTCTCTGCAGGAAAAAAAATTTAATAAGCAATCATTACTGCTATAACTGTGCAGCAGATTTACACCCGGAGAAAAAGCAGTTAAAACTCGTATCATACGATTCACCTGATGAATTTCTCTTAACTCTTTCAAAAAGCAATTATTATATGAAAAGGCTCAGGAAACGGGAATATAAAAAATTTCTCTTTCAGTGTTTATCAATCATATTTTTTTTCTTACTTGGAAGTACAACTGTCATACTTGTATTATTGAAATATTTAAAAATTTTCTGAATTTCCTGAAATGTTTTCTCCCCACCGGTTCACTCAGAAATTCCATATAATCTTGACTTAATGAGCTTACATGATATAATAATGAAATCTAATAATAGGAGATAGTTTGGGAAAACAGAGGTTTCCGGTTATTTTATAATAAATTCCTGTTTTTCAAAATATAAAAAAGTAATGAATAAGAAGAGTAAAATAGAATTTTATCTTCCGCCTGAACTAGCGAAAGCTCTGGATAAATATTCTGCTACAAGTAAAAAAACAAAAGAAGAAATACTCAGATCTGCCCTGATTGAATTTTTCAAGAATCATCCCGTTGAACCATGGACAAGTCAGGATATTTTCGAAAAAATTGCCAGGAAAATGGTTTTTGAAGAATCTAAAGAAAAATAGGGGGTTCATAAATTCTGTGTAAAATCCGGGTAACGTTTTTTTCTGATAAGTTTACACAGAACCTGTCAGACTCCTGATAAGATTCTTCAACAAAGGTTGATGTCCTCGCTAAATATTCTATAGTTTTTGCAGCTACACTCGTAATAAGATTGTATAACAAAGGCCGGGAGGGAAAAAGAAATTATTAAAAAAATACTGATTTTATTAGCTTTATTCTCACTTTTGTTTTTCGGATGTAAAAAGGAAACGAAAAACAATCAGACCCCTGCAGTCATACCTGTTCCGGAAAAAACTGCAGAGGCAAAGATAAATCAGGCAGAGACTCATCTGGATCCCGATTTAACAGCACGGATAAAAGATAGTGCAATAATAAAAGGAATAGCCTATTTCAATGAAAAAGACTATAAAAAGGCAACAGAAGAATTTCAGAAGATTCTTAAAAAAAATAAAGAAGACAGTGAAACTTATTATAATGCTCTATGTGTAATGGCCAATATCTTTTATAATTTGCAAAAATATGATGAATCTGCAAAATACTATATTCTTGCGATAAGACACAGACCCGATGACAGTCTGAATTATTTTTATCTCGGTCTTATATACCATAGTCAGAACAAGCTGAATCTTGGCATAAAAAATTTTCAGAAAGCAATCGCCCTTAATCCCGGTAAATTTCAATCCTATTATAACCTTGGAAATATTTATAAAGATAAAGAAAACTATGAAAAAGCACTGGAATACTATAAAAAATCCCTGGAAATCGAACCAAATAATCTGAATGCCTTTTATAATATGGGCAATGTGTACTATAAGCTAGGAGATATAAAAAACTCAAATGACTGCTATCTGAAGGCCATAGAAATAAATCCCTCTCATAGTGACTCCCATTATAATCTCGCCCTGAATTATCATGAAAAAGGAGAATATAATAAAGCCATAGAACAATTCAATGAATTATTAAAAATAGACCCTTCTTACAGGGAAGTTTATTATGACCTGGGTGTTACTTATTATAATTTAAAAGACAGAGAAAAAGCATTGAAAAATTTCAATATCTATATTGAACAACACAAAAAGGATACTGATAATCCATGGATTGAAAGAGCGCAGGACTATATAGAAAAACTTAAAGAAAAATAATTTAATTATAGTGAATAGTGAAAAGTAGGTAATACCCTGTTATATTCAATCATTAATTGTGGTGAAAAAAACTATGGGATTAAGTAGAGAAGCAAAAATAGGAATTATATCTATCAGTTTATTTCTTAGTGTTTACTATATAATTTTTGTAAGCAAACTTATAACTCCTCCCGAACCGAAGAGATATAAAATCTATGTAATGTGGGATAATATAAACGGATTGAGAGATAAATCGGTTGTAAAGCTGAAGGGTGTAGCAATAGGCGAAGTAGGAGAAATAACCTTTTCAAGTAAAACACAGAAAGCAAGAGTAACCCTGAAAATCGACGAAAATCAGGAAATACCTCAAAACAGTATTTTTACCATACAGAGCGGACTTATAGGTGATAAATGGGTGGCTATAGAACCGGACCCTTCCGCATCTTCTATGGTTAAACCGGAAATGGAAATAGAAGGTGTTACTCTTCTCAGTATGGCAGACAATTTTAGAATACTCAAAATAAGACTGGTTGCTTTCAATAAAAATATTGGCAATATAAAGGGCAAAACTGAAAAAATTAATAATATAATAGCCGATGAAAAATTCAAAAAAGAAGTAAAAACAAAGGTAATTAATATAAGAAAGGGTACAGAAAATCTAAATAAAACTATTCTTGCATCTGAAGACAGTATCAACTTATTTTCTGAAAATCTGCAGAACAGCCTCTATGCTTTAACATCTGACATGTCTGTTATGGCAAGAGGTATAAGAAATAACATCAGAATTTTTCTCAAAGGTGTATCTTATAGTGTGAGACATACGGATAAAAAAGTAAACAGATTTGGACAGGATATATCTATAATAATAGGGGAGCTAAAAAAGTCTACCGATGACCTGTGCATGATAGTAGATAAAATCACAGCAAACCTTGACCCTGAGAAAGGTATTCCCCCGAAAATCAGGCTGGTTCTCCTTTCCCTCAGGGAAAGCTGTATGTTTACAGAGGAAGGGGCACAGGAACTGCTGGCCTTTTCTGAGAAAGGCTCTATGTATCAGAATGATATAAAACAAATAACATCCTCCATAAGAAAAGCTATGGCCAGGCTGGACGGAACCTTAACCGGTATGCTCGGTTATGTACAGGAAGAGAAACAGGATGACACAGAAATAAAAGCAGAATACGAAGTAATAATAACAAGAAGTAATGATAATTTCTACGGGGACCTCAACGCAAATCTATTTTTATCCGATAGTAACAAGAAAAGAGACAAATTTTTAACCCTCGGTGTGGCTGATGTAAATTCAGAAAGAAGCACTGTAAATGCACAGCTGGGGAAAATAATAACAACCGATCTGACATTCAGAGGTGGAATAGTGAAATCCTCTCTTGGTGCAGGATTGGACTACAAAGTAGGAGATAAAACAACCCTTTCTATGGATGTATTTGATTTCAGCGAAAGAAATGCTTTTATAGATGTAAAAGGCCGTTATAAGATTCAGGATAATTTCGAACTGGTCTTCGGAGTAGACGATGTACTTGAAGAGAAAAAATTAAAGATGGGTTTCGGAATCAAATTTTAAATTATCGTCACGCGTTACGCGTAACGCGTGACGGGAGTAACGGATTCTAAAACCTTGTTTTCAAAGGCAATCCTCTATTACCGTAATAGCTATTCCTGACGATTTTCCTTCAGACTATGGCTCATCAAAATAACCTTGAGTCGATCTTTAAGTTTTTTTGCACTTTCAAATCTTCTGGCAGGATTTTTATCGAGTAATTTAATAAGGGTCATTTCTAATTCAGGCGGTATATTTTTATTAACCTTTGTAGGAGGAACAGGTGTTTCGAATAACTGGGGGAAAAAAACCTCATTTGATTTACTTTCGGAAAAAGGCAGTTGTTCGGTAAGAAGTTCATATAGAGTTACACCAAGAGAATATAAATCCGACACACTGGTTAACTGTTCTCCCTGTATATATTCCGGAGCCAGATACTGAACTGTTCCTATGAGTGTTCCCGGTTCGGTTAACTTCGTTTCTTTCGGCATACCTTTTGCTATACCGAAATCCAGTATTTTTATATTCAGTTCTGAATCAATAAGAATATTTTCAGGTTTTATATCCCTGTGTATCATATTCATAGAATGTGCATAATCAAGGGAATCACATATCTGAATTGCACATTTCAGTACATCTTCCACAGGTGTGGGAGAAAGTTTTATATAGGTTTTTATTTTTCTCCCTACAATATATTCCATAACCAGAAAAATATTTTTTTCATCCTGCTCAAGAGAATAAAATTTAACTATATTCGGATGGGATAATTTCGACAGATACTCTGCTTCTCTTTTAAATCTTGATATATATTTACCGAACTGCAGATGGGGATGGAGTAGTTTTACCGCAACTATTCTATTTTCAAGCAGATCTTTTGCTTTAAATACTTCCCCCATACCTCCTTTACCTATTTTTTGTACAAGATAATATCTTCCTGCCAGTTTATTTTTATCATGTTCATCCATGTTTATATCTGCCTTTCTATCTCACCTATCATAGGAACAAAACGGACATCGAGTAAAAATTCCGTATATAGACCTTCAGGTTTTTTAGTTATACTTTTAAGTTCTTGATGCCATCCGCCTCCTACAGGAACTATCATCTTACCGCCAACCTTCAGTTGTTCAAAAAGATTAACAGGTAATCTTGGAGGTGCTGCAGTTATTATAATACCATCAAAAGGAGCATATTCAGGCCATCCTTCATAACCGTCTCCATATTTACATTCAACATTAAGATAACCGGATTTTTGTAACAATTCACTTGATTTTTTATAAAGTTCTTCCACTATTTCTACCGTATAGACTCCTTTAACAATAGAAGCAATTACAGCAGATTGATAACCGCAGCCTGTGCCTATTTCCAGAATATTATGTTCTTCTTTTGTTTCCAGGGCTTCTGTCATAAAGGCAACGATATATGGCTGAGATATAGTCTGTCCGTATCCTACAGGTAAAGGGTTATCAGTATAAGCTCTGGTTTTCATATCATCTGGCACAAATATATGTCTTTTAACATCTCTCATAGCCTGAAGAACTCTCTGGTCTCTTACACCTCTTGCTTCTATCTGTGTAGAAACCATTTTTTCTCTTTCAAAAGCCCATTTTTCTTCATCTGATTGTCCGGTAAAAAATCTGTCCATAAATTCCCTCATAAGTGTGAGTTATCAGAGTTAATTCACCACTAACAGCCATAACCTGGTGGTCACAACGAAGAATGTGAACTTATTTTCCCTTCACCCTTTACTCTTCACCCTTCACGTTTCTCATATAAATAATAAAAAAACTATCAAACCCTCTGCATGGGGCCCTCTAATAAAAGTATAAATATTTTTGTTAATTATGTCAATTCAAGAAGGTCAAATTCTTCTTCCCATTCTTCCTGTTCATCTTCTTCCTCAATATCTTCTTCTACCTGTTTAATCTTACTCAGATACAGAGAGAGATATTCGGAAAATTCCTCTATATCCTTATAATAGCTTTTCTCTTCTTCATTCCATATCTCTACAGTACCGTCATCTCTCATGAAAAAATTCATAAAAGGTATTTTATTATCTTCTACAGGTGGCATTCCGAATAAATCCAGTTCGTCTCCCCTTTTCTCTCCATCGAAGATGATCAATTTAGGATTAAATTTACCGGAGAAATTCTTCAGCTCTTTTTTATAATACACGGGAATGGGCCATATATTTTTACTCTTCAAATAATTTACTACTTCCCAGTCACAATCGGGATGGGTGAAAAAGAGAACTTTATTGCCTTTGGACCAGGTACAGGTAAATTTTCTTTTATCCATATGGTATGGTATCAGTTGTTTCCCTCTGAAATTTTCTGTCTCAAAAAAGTAGCCTGCTTCACGGCCAATCTTTTTATTGCGTATAGCCTTATAGCCCAGTCTTTCATTCAATCGTTTGATATAAGGAGCCATATTGGGAATAATAAC
>JAKPQU010000531.1 GCA_029555925.1 Bacillota bacterium | reverse complement strand
TATGGTAAATAAGAGTCTATCTATGAGGACACATATTTGTCCTGTTTGTAATCTTGTAATTCCAAGAGACTATAATTCAGCTATATATATAAAGGACTTGGGCCTGGAGTCCCTGAGCATGGAAGCTCTAGAAGCCCCCGCCAGAGGCCGATAGGGCTTGGCGGTGGGAGCGGTCACTTCTGTACTGTATTTAACGTTAAATAGGAATATTTTTTAGAAAGTGAGGATTATTGTGAAAATTAAAGAGAAAATATATATACACAGCCCTATGCATATAGTCTGGAATTTTTTTAACAGGGAAGAAGAAATAAAAAAATGGTGGCCTGTTGAATTCAAAGAAGGAAATATTTTAGATGATAAATCAGGTTTTTCAGGCCGTATAATTACTGTTGATAAAGGAAGGCATATTTCTTTTTCATTGTCCTGTGCCAGATGGCCATGTGATACGACAGTTACTCTGAATACTTATCCGGAGCCGGCAGGGACTATTCTGGAAATAACACAGGAAGGGTGGGAAATTTTTTCTGAAAGTGAAAGAGAAGAAGCAATGTCATACAGTGAAACATACTGGCAGGGATTACTGAAAAATCTGAAGAGCCTTGTAGAGGAAAAGAGAATGGCATGAATGAAATTGACACACTTCTATCAAATTTGCCGTAAGTGAAGAGCTTGAACATATAGCTATAACGAATTTAAGCCAAAAAACTCGGATTTGTAGTATATTTCATAACGTATTGGAATTTAATTAGAGTGAAAAGTGAAAAATAGGACACTATTCACGACTCACTTTTCACTACTCACTCTTTATTTTTTACAGTATTCTTCCCATGCTTCCGGGCTTTTGTTGAATGAGAGTATAAATTCTGTAATCAACCGGACCGTATTTTCCACATCAAGGAAATCTACCATTTCCACAGGAGTATGATAGTATCTTGTTGGAATGGTTATAACACAGGCAAGAGCACCTGTTTTTACTACAGTGAAAAGATCGGTATTGTTCGATGTATTATCAGGATATAACTGATATGGTATGGAATTTTCTTCCGCTATTTCCATAAGCCTGTGACCTATGAATCTGTTGTTGCAGAGACCGCGGCTGATTACAGGGCCTTTTCTCATGGCTATATCAGGCTTTTTTGTTTTATCTGTTCCCGGATAGTCCGATGCCAGTTCGATATCCACAATTATTGCTATGTCAGGTTTTAATTCCTCTGATTTAAGTTTTGCTCCCAGGGAATTTACCTCTTCCTGTACAGATGTTACCGCAAAAATACATGGTTTGAATTTCTTATCTGACAGTTCTCTCAAAACTTCTGCAATGGCAAAACAGCCTATTCTGTCATCAAGGCCGGGGGATACAAGACAGTTGCTTCCTGTCTCAAAGGGATTGCTTTTTATTGCCACATAATCTCCTACCCTTACTTTTTCTTTTACTTCCTCCGGAGAAGATGCTCCGATATCTACAAACAGTTTGTTCAGTGTTAATTTATTTCCTTCGTCTTTATTATAAAGTTCTTCAGGAAATGTTATAATACCCGGTATATCTCCATGCTTTAATGTCATAATAGAGACTTCCCTTGCAAGAAGTGACTGAGTATAGTTATAGCCAAGGGTTTTTAGATAAATAAATCCGTTGTCATCTATATAGTTTACCATCAGGCCTATTTGATCCATATGTGCTATGAGCATAATCTTCGGATAGCCTTCTCCGTTTAATTTTGCTATCCCGTTGTAATAATTATCGGTAGAAACTTCGTCTGAAAAATTTTTTACATAGTTCTTCCAGACGTTCTGGGCAGGAAGTTCATAGCCGGGAAGTCCCGGGGTTTTTAGAAGTTCTATTAAGAATTCTTTTGCTTTTGTGTCTATCATAAAAAAGTGCACCTTTCTTTTTTTGCGTGATGCGTAATGCGTGAAGCGTGATGCGTATCAAGTCCCATGTGTTACGTATCATGTTTATTATATTATGGTGTATTTCATAACTTATTAGAATTTAAGTGAGTGGTAGATGATGAGTAGAATATGGCACTGCCACTCACTATTCACGACTCACTCATTAATTATGTATTGTTATGAAACTAACTACCGCTACTGGTAAATTAGTAACCATTTATCAGCTTCTGCCTGACAGGCTCTTACGAAGAAAAATAATTTGCCTTATTTA
>JAKPQU010000525.1 GCA_029555925.1 Bacillota bacterium | reverse complement strand
CCGCGAGAAGCAGCAGTTATGTTATTACAACCGGCATCTTGAACCCGGAGAGTAATTTTTATACAATTACCCCCGCAGATGTCTCTCCAGAGAAAGATTGCGATATTTGTAGGGGAAAAGGTTTGATGCGATGCCCGGAAGACCCCTCTTCTTTTCAGTCCTGTGATTGCGTCGAAAAGAAGAAAATACTGCGATACCTTACAAACACATATTCCGGGGCGAAAACAATTCCTGTTGCTTCTTTCAATACAGAGGCTTACAAGAACAGAAACCTTCTCCTGCAGAATATAGCACAGCCGGTTTATTTGTCGATAGTTAAATCTTTCCTTCTCTATACCCTTTACAAACATTCGCATTTAACAGTAAGCGGGTATGATATCTTAGATGCCTACTACAAACAATTTGAGCAAGACGCTTTGTTACCTCTGCTGAATGCAGACTATCTTTTTATAACTCTTTGTATAGACCCGATAAATAAACAATATGCCGCGAATTTGCCTTCTCTGTTTGAGAAGAGAAAATCCCTCGGAAAGTTCACATGGATATATACAAACAAGGAAATACAGTCAGAGCCCTTTAAAAGAATTTACTCTCACGAATTAGCCTGTTACATTCTCGAAAACTTTCACGCCCCCAGAGAAAATAAATGAAAGCTCTTCTTAAATCCTTAATTCTCCACCCAACCCTTAAAAAGTATGTTACCTTCCGGGATACTTTTTTCTCCTGCCTGAAAGAAAAGGATAAATACTTCACAGAACTCTGCGAACTTTATTTTGATATAAAAACCGGATATGATGTTTTTCTGACCTTCCCGGCAATAAAGCAAGAGTTGACAGAGCTGCAGAAAAACAACCTTCTGCAGTATGTGCAGGAACTCGAAAACGAACCTGTAAACATATATTCTGAGGATGCTGAGTTTGTAGTCTACAGTAAATCGGTCGAGAAACAGATTTTCGAGACAGAAGTATTCTCAGCTCTTGCAAAATTCCAGCAGGATGTAAAAACAAATCCGGTAAAAGATTTATCCTGTATCTCACAGCCGGTAGATAAATTGATTGCGAGTCTGCACAGCAGCAA
>JAKPQU010000520.1 GCA_029555925.1 Bacillota bacterium | reverse complement strand
ATAATCTGCCTTATTTAATTTGTTTTACAGACAATAAATTAGCCCTTATTTAATTTTTAATTCTATAGAAAAAACTAATTTTTCTTCTCCAGAGCCTGCCAGGCAGAAGCTTTTTATGGATACCCTTTTACCTGTTACGGTACTTAGCTATCAGTCAGCAATCAGCAGTCAGAAAAATAGGAATTACCTGATAGTTGATAGCTGACTGTTGATTGCTATAAAATAATTATATCACCCTTTTAAGTTTAGAAGGAGAATTTTCTGAAACAGAGAAATATTTATTTTATGTGGCGGAATTTTAATTTTATGGAGGTAAGGAAATGGACCAAGAAATTCTAAGCAGGAAAATTAAGATAGAACATAAGCTCTTCTTTTTTGATCTCAAGGCAAATCCCAATGGAAAGTATTTAAAGATAACAGAATCCGGAAAAAAGAGATCCTTTATAATAATTCCTGAAAGCGGCTGGAAGGATTTTCGGGATATATTGAATGAGATTATCGACATGCCTGCAGAAGAAGGGGATACCAGAGAAGATATTGAGGAAGAAGTAGAAATTTAATATATATATAATACGTGAAATTTCGCCCTGAATATTCAGGGCGAAATTTTTGTCTTTTTGTCTATAAATCAGGTGCCGGTATGGGTGATGGGTTCTGAATGTTAAATACTCTAACCCTGCCCCCAGTGAACAACCAGAAAATGAAGATATTATTTCTCTTCACTCTTCACTAATATGCTATCAGGGAGAATACATCATAACCCTGAAGTGTTTCTCTGCCTTTAAGCTCTAAAAGTTCTATAATAAATGCGCATCCCAGAACATTACCATCCAGTTGTTTTATTAATCTGGCAGCTGCCAGGGCAGAGCCTCCTGTGGCGATTAAATCGTCAAAAATCAGAACATTGCTTCCTTTTTTGATTGCATCTTTATGGATTTCCAGAATATTGGAGCCATATTCAAGGGTATATTCTATTGAATTAACTTCATAGGGAAGTTTTCCCGGTTTTCTGACAGGAACGAAACCTGCGCCCATAATATAAGACAGAGCACCTCCCATAATATATCCTCTTGCTTCAACTGCTGCAATATAATCTATTTTCTGTCCTTTATAATGATCTACAAATTGATCAACAGCATATTTAAAGGCATTACTATCATTGAGAAGAGTAGTAATATCTTTAAATAATATACCGGCTTTGGGAAAATCCGGTATATCTCTTATAAATTTTTTTAAATCCATAAAAAACACCTCTTTTGTTAATTTTTTGGATAATAATGGAGAGATTTGTTACCTTTCTCTCAGTTATTGCGTGATATATCGTTCTAAAAATTGATTTATTTTTAGAAAATAGCCTGATAATTTGTCAAAATGTTCTCTGTGTTTTAAACATTCTACATAACATGGGGAACTCAATAAATCAAGTTTTTCTTTATGTTCTATCATGGTAAGCGAATAACCTGTTCTGCTGTAAGAAACCCTGTAAAGTCCTATTTCTTCAAAGATAGCAAGGCAGGTTTTAACCAGTTCCGGCATAATCTCCCGGGATAGACTGTCTGAATAAGATAGATTTATTGAACCACTTTTATACCTGGAATTAAGTAATTTATAACACTTGATAAGGAGGTTCCTGTCAGGTATGCGTGATTGTATAACAGAGATATTATGACGAATATCTTTCTCTGAAAAAGCCAGGTATAAATGTTTGCATATGGATATTTCAATGCAGAATTCATTCCATGTAAAAGGACAGTTTAATAAAATCAAATTATCGGTCGATACAATTTCATAAAGGAACATACTGGAACACAGGAGATATTTACTTTCTCCCGATTTAAAACGATCCAGTATTTTCTTCTGATCCTTGACCTTATGCCCTGATAGAAGTATGTCTACCTGATGGCCATGACATTCCAGTAACGTTCTTGTCTGAAGAACTTTGTCATCATTTGCACAGATCACAATGCTTTTCCCTGAGAGTTCGTAAAACCATTTACCGGGAAAATCATTGTATCTGATGATATCTGGCTTTTCTTTTTTACCTGTACTTATTGTTATAAAATCCTGTGATCTCAATTTTGAACTCAATGTGCAGAATAAGAAGCCTCTGTTTTTTGTCAGATCATCCAGCTGGATTAATACATTACCTGAATAATCAAGAAGGTTGTCATCTATTACTATCAGATCTGTTACAGGAGAGAAGAAAATATCTTTATAAAGCCACATATAATCAAATGTGGTTATTATTAGACACGGGAAATCAAGTTTTAAATTTTCCAGCAGATTTTCTCTTTCTACGGCATTTACGGCACCATTTAATAAAAATACCCTTATCCCTTTGGCAGAAAAATAGCTTTTTAAGAAGTTATAATGTCTTGTAGATTCGAATTTTAATGGATGAACAATAAGAAGTCTGTTGTTTTTTTGATAGAGAGTTACCAGAATGAGATGATGTATAACACTTATAAGGGATTTGAAATTGTGAAAATTACCTATAATCTTCTTTTTTTCCAGAAACTTATCAACAATTGATTTTTCCATGGGAGAAAGAGATGCTTCTCTGTTTTTCAGAAAAATATTTCTTCTTTCACTTGACGATATTGATATATATGATTGCAGGGAAGGACGAAGGTCCTTTACGGTAAGTCTCAGAATTGGTTCATCCCGCCAGTAATTAATATCTATGGAATAAACAATATCTATAAGGGAACCGGGTTTTATAAGATGACTGTAAGCCTTACCCATCATAAAACCTACCGCTTCATGAGTTACGTCTCCCTGTCTCAGTATGAGTTTAAAATGTTCCTCATCTTTTCCCATGAATTTTGTATCAAGTACCTGAACGCCCAGGGAACAGAATATGGGAATAGAGTTTTCACTGCCAAAAGGTTCCATAGCCTTGAATTGTTCTGCAAGGGAGAGATCTATTTCCGGGAAATAGGCCTCTCCTTCAATAGTGATTGTAGGAGACAGCATATCTTCCCTAACATTGGCCTGGACATATTCTTCCATTTTTTCTATAAAATCTTCTATCCTGGAAACACTGAGAGAAAAACCTCCTGCCAGTGCATGGCCACCGAATTTTATGAGTATATCCTGACAGTATCTGAGGGATTCAAATATGGAAAAACCTTCTATCCCTCTGGCAGAGCCTTTGGCTTCCACTCCATTGCTCATAATAAGATATACAGGTCTGTAATATTTTTCTACCAGCTTTGATGCAACAATGCCAAGAACCCCTACATGCCAGGACTGTGAAGATAATATAATAGGACTTTTTCCTGATTTGCCCTGTTTTTTTTCAAGAAGCTCCAGTGCTTCATCCATTATTTTATCCTGAATAGTTTTTCTTTCCTTATTTCTTTCTTCTGCTATAGCCGCTACCTCCCTGGATTCATCTATATCGTCAATAGACAGAAGCTTTACTGCAAGATCTGCATTATCCAGGCGGCCGAGAGCATTTATTCTGGGGGCAATTTTAAACAGAACACCGTTTGTATCAAGTTTATCTACAGAGGAAATATCCATAAGGGCTTTCAAACCTGTACCCGGTAATCTGTTAAGTAACTTTAATCCGAGATATGATATAATTCTGTTTTCTTTTATCATAGGAACTATATCTGCAATGGTACCGAGAGCTGCCAGACCTAAGTAATCTTCCCATTTATGGGAGGGAAAATGGGATATGAGAGCTTGAATGAATTTCAAGACTACTCCCACACCAGCAAGGTAAGGGAAAGGATATTTAGAATATTTCATTTTAGGATTGATAAGAGCACAGGAAGAAGGTATATTTTCCTCTTCTGCTTCGTGATGGTCAGTAATTATTACATCAATACCTAAGGAGCGGGCTATTTCTACTTCTTTTACATTTGTAGTTCCGCAGTCAACTGTTATAATAAGTTTTACACCGTCTCTGGCAAATAGTTCAAGAGCTTTTACATTCAGCCCATAACCTTCCTGAAGCCTGTGGGGAAGATAATAATCTACATAACCTCCGAGTTTTTTCAGAGTCATATATAACATGGTGGTACCTGTCGTACCATCTACGTCATAATCTCCGTAAACCATTATCTTCTCTTTATTGTTTAACGCTTCTATAACCCGTGTTATACCTTTCTCTATATCAGGCAAAAGCCATGGATCTTCTAGATCAGACATGGCAGGAGAAAAAAATCTCCCTGCCAGCTCAGGAGAAGATATGGCTCTGTTATTTAATACGAGTGATATAAGTCTTGGATAACCGGCTTCTCTCAGAAGAGAAAAATCCTGGCTTTTTCCAGGAGTTGAAAAAAGCCATTTTTTTTTGATCATAAATTTAACTATCCTGTATACACTTTATTGCCTGTTATTCTGTTCCAGAGGAGTGGTAATAGCTGATACAGGTATATTTTCTTTATCCTGTTTTTTGCTTTTTACTTTCTTTTTGCTCTCAGAAAGTTTTGCCAGTCTCTGTTCTCTTTTTAATGCTTCTTTATCACTTCTCCAGTTTTCACACATGACCACTACAGGGCATGCTATGAAGATGGAAGAGTAAGCACCTGAAACAACACCTATAAGAAGGGCTATGGCGAAATTCTTTAATGTACTGCCGCCAAATGCCAGCAGAGCAACCAGGCATATTACAACGGTGAGAAGGGTATATATGGACCTGGTCATAGTCTGCAGTATACTCTTATTTATTAATTTTTCGAAGGTCATACTTTTCAGAAGTAACCTGTTTTCACGGACTCTGTCAAATATAACTATTGTATCCATTACGGAATATCCCACTACTGTGAGTAGAGCAGCAAGAAACGGGCTGTCTGCTTCAAGACCTATGATGGAGTAAAGACCTATCATAATGATAATATCATGTATGAGAGCCATATCTACAGCCAGTCCATAAAGGAAATTATTACTGAATCTGATTGTTATGTAAATTAACTGCAGACCGAGAACTATCAGTAACGCTATTGCGGCATTTGTGCTTACCTGAGTGCCGATAGTCGGGCCCACACCTGACGTGCCGAGCCTTTCAAAATGTCCCATGCCTGCCTCAAGTTTCTTATACATTTCCTGTATCTGACCTTCTTCCAGGTATTTTGATCTGATTATCATAACCCTGCTGTCAGTCTGTGATTGTTGTATAAGGGCATTTGACATCTCTATATTGCCGTCGTCACCTTTAAAGGTTATATCCTTTAATACACCTCTTACCTGATCCGAAGTGACAGGATTGGAAAATCTTACTTCACATATTGTGCCACCTTTGAAATCCAATCCCAAATTCAGTCCGTGCATTGCAAGTGAGCCAATACTCATTACGACTAAAATAGCAGAGAACAAAAGAAAATAATTTCTTTTTCCGATTACATCCCATTCTTTATCACGAAAGTTAAAAAAACTCATAATGCCTCCTTATTCACCGTAAAGCCATCTACTGTTTACTATTTTATTTTTACTTATAAGATCTATAAACACCCTTGTTACAAAAACAGCTGTAATAAGGCTGACAAATGTTCCAAGTGCCAGGGTGAGGCCGAAACCTTTTACCGAACTTGAACCGTAATAATACATAACAATGGCACCTATAAAGGTCGTCACATGACTGTCAAGGACAGCAGTCCAGGCGCGATGAAAAGCTGTGCTTATAGCCTGTGGTATTGTTTTACCTTCCCAGAGCTCTTCTCTCAGTCTTTCAAATATGAGAACATTGGCATCTACTGCCATACCTATTGAGAGAATAAAACCTGCTATACCGGGTAAGGTAAGAACAAAACCATATTCTGTAAAACATGCCATAAGAACAAGGGCGTAGAATATAAGAGCCATATCTGCAAGAAATCCGGGAATTCTATAGACGAATACCATAAATATACATACTACAGCCAGTCCTATTATACCGGCATGAAGACTTCTATCAAGAGATTCTTTTCCCAGGGTTGGCCCTACAAGTTGATTTTCCACTATTTTAAGCGGCACAGGAAGAGCACCTGCTCTGAGATATCTTGCAAGACTAAGGGCTTCTTCTTCTTTTTTCTTGAGATCATCTCCGCCTCCCATGGTAATCTGACCCGAACCTGTAGAAATAACATTCTGTACTACCGGTGCACTTATAAGTTCACCGTCGAAAAATATGGCAATAGGTTTTTTGATATTTCTTTCTGTTATTTCTGCAAACTGTTTTGAACCTTCAGGTGTTAATTCAAATCCTACATGAGGACCGTTTACAAGTGACATCTGGGCATTTTTTATTTTATCACCTGTCATGACTGTTTTCCAGCCGCTCGGATCTGTGGCAGACTGCTCTTTAAATTCAAGAAAGGCTGACTTCTGAATTATTTCAATAGCTGCCTGGGGATCCTGTACTTCAGGTAAATCTACTATGATAGAGTTGTCACCCTGAGGCTGTATTATAGGTTCAAACGTACCCAGTTCATTGATACGTTTGTCAAGAACCATAATTGTCTGTTCCATAATCTGAGGGGTTATTTCTTTTATGCCTACTTCAGGGTTGGGAAGAAGCTGAAGTCTTAGATGTGTTCCCGATCTCAGGTCAAGGCCCAGTTTAACTCTTGTCCCTTTGTCTACTGCCCTGAAAGATACGACAGAGCCTATTTTCTCTTTAAATGTTTTTTCAATTTCTACTCTTGAACCGGCTTCGATTTTTCCCGCATTTATAGTTATTTTTAAGAGATTGGCCGGGTCATGAGATATGAAACTGTTAGATAATTTATAATCTTCAAGAGCCCTTCTTAATTTTCGGTCTAAAGCCAGAGTTTTTTCTACTTCAACAGAAATAGTGCTGTCTGCAACATTACATGAAAAAGTCTGAATCCTTCCGAAATAGTCTTTGAAACTATTTTCAATTGCCTTACTGTCAATGTCAGCCAGAGTTTTAGTGATGTCCTTCTGTGGTCTGACTGTGAACTTACCAGATACATATTGAGGAGAAGCATTATCTATACTTCCCTTTTCCCTGTCTGCTTCCAGCCCGAAGGGTTTCAGGATTGTATCTATATCGTCATTACTAATAAAGTTAACGTCTTTAAACTCCACTTCCAGCGCAACAGTAGTGTTTTTGGGCGGCTGTAAAAAAACAAAATATACACATAACAGTGTTATTAAAAGTATTGTAACTGCCTGCAGTGGAGTATCCCATCGCAAAAAATCCATATTTTACCTCCTAAATAATTATAACGTTTTTCTGTACAATGCCCTCTATTATATTATCTAATAGGTTATTTTGTCAATATTATATTGAAGCAAGTTTTTGATAAGATAGTTTTTATGACACGTAGATTCATTTTTAAACGCAATCTGTATTGACATAAGACACTATATATTATATAATGATGCAAATTAAATAAACGTATGTGAAGAAGCTCCCGAGCTTCTCTTTTTGCTTTATTGGGTTACATTTAAATTCTGTAACTTCTGTATGACAATAAAATATTAAAATTATATATGTGAAGAAGCTCATTTGAAGCTTCTTTTTTCATTTTAAATTTTGGAGGCGTTTTGATGAAGCAGGATCAGATAGAAGATTTTTGTCTGAGGAATTTGATGCAGTTTTTACCTAAAAAATCTATCAAGAAAATACTGGAAGATACTCTGTCTAGTGCGGAAAGTGAAGGACATTTCAGACAGATGGCAACAGCTGCACTTGAAAATATACAGCAGGAGGTCAGTCTCATAAATATATATCTTAAAGATGAAAAGCAATAAAACCTTTAAGCGTGACGCGTAACGCGTGACGCGTGACGGGTGGCTCTGTGCCGGATTTTCAGAACTATATACACACCGGGGGGAGGTATGAAGAATGTCGTTATTTAAAGATATTTGTTTTAAAGTAGAAACTTTTTTACTTGATTCATATGCTGGTTTATTTACCAGACAGGATGTTAATTTTTTTACTATAAAACAGGGATCTGCAATTATTCATATATTTGTTCAGGATTACGGTGATACAGAGACACTGGTGAAATGTAGAGCCTATGTAGTAAATGGCGCAGAACTTACTCATAGTCTGCTTAAAAAACTTCTTCTTATGAACAGTGAAGACCTTCGTTTCGGGAAATTCGGTATAGATAAAAATGGTTATATAGTTTTAGATCATGTTATGCTCGGTTCTACACTCGATAAAGAGGAATTAATATGTTCAGTTAAAGAAATAGGTATGATGGCAGATGAACTGGATGATATGCTGGTAAAACATTACGGAGGTAAAACTGCAATAGAAACATCTGTTGACAGATATGAAGATTGATTTTTTTTCGTGATGCGTAACGCCTGACAGGAGTGAAACTGTCTGCAAAAGTTTACTCCTCTTATTAAAGAAGGAATTCCTCCTGATTATATAGAATAAAACTCTACATATAAAAGATTTCTTTCCGCCGGTCGTAAAATTATCCTTTACGCGTCACGCGTCACGCGTCACGCGTTACGAAGTAAGGAGTGAACCATATGGCAGAAGATTTATTGATACAAATAAAAAATCGCCTTGAACATTTGCTTGCCCGTACCCCTCTTCCTATGCCCGATGAAATAAACAGGGAATTAAACATAATTTACATGGTATATCAGAAAAATCTGTTACCTCAAATCCTTGATAAGCATTTTAAAACTGTGATTAACCTTTCAAGACATGTAAATGACAAAATTTTTGCTCTTTCAGCCATACATGAAGGTTTTTCAAAAAATCTTCAGGCCTATCTTCTGAGTACTGCACGAGATATTTTTGCTGTACTGTCCGTTATGGGGGCCAAGGAACATACGGATAATGCAGAAACCGGTTTTTTTGAAGAAGGTCTGGCACTACTTGCGAGTCAGGCTTCAGAATTATCTCTTCTGGGGGCGGCAGATGCTCATAAAAGGGTTGAAGTAGATCATCTTGCCTATGAATTATCAAATGACCTCTGGGACAGTGCTGCAGGAAACAGAAAGATTAAGAATATAACAATGGAACAGGCAGAAATACTGGCCACTCAGATAGATGCAGTGGTTGAAAAAATGAAGGCATCTAACAGCCCTTTTCTTACATGTATGGCTATTTATAATGTACTGCTTTATATGTATCTTGTAAATCTTTTGAGAAGAATTGAGAAAGTAATTAATAAAGAAACTGATATGTAAACGGGCGTAATGCGTGATGCGGAATGCTTAATCTGTTCACCTCAAAGATCTAATTACCGAAATGAGTATAAAACCCACTCACTACTCACTAACAGACATGACCGGAGCGGTCACAACCAAATATGAAAATCAACATCCAGTGAAGTTGCAAACTTCATCTTTTTCATATAAATAATTCATAAATGGCTACGAATTTACCTGTAGCAGTACTTAGTACCGTAACAGGTAAAAAGGTATCCATAAAAAGCTTCTGACTGGCAGGCTCTGGAGAAGAAAAATTCGTTTTTTCTATAGTATTAGAAATTAACCAGTGGTTAATTTATTGTCTGCAAAACAAATTAAATAAGGCAAATTA
>JAKPQU010000517.1 GCA_029555925.1 Bacillota bacterium | reverse complement strand
AGGTTAATCCTCTTTTAATATCAGACATATCTCTTTCTCCTGTATTACTTTTTTATTTTTACATGATTTTTTCTACATTGTATTGAATATCCTTTTTGCTTTACACAAAATTATTGTATTTTCCTATGCAAAGGAGTATATAACTATTATTGCTTTTCCCATTACGGCTGTTATATAATTAAAACAGGGTGAGATATTATGAGACTTTCTAAAATAAACTTTACAGTTAAACCTGATAAGCCGGGATACTGGGAAATACAGGATGTACTCCTCGGTGACTTTAATTTAATTGTCGCTTCAAATGCAACGGGTAAAACAAGATTCCTGAATATCATATCCACTCTGGCAAAAATTTTCACAAATGAAATAGACCCCTTTAACGGTTCCTGGCGGGTTGAATTTAAAGATGAACAGATAATCTACAGGTATGAACTGGAAATCAATCATAACATAATAATGAAAGAAATTTTATGGAGCGGAAATAATTTATTGCTGAAGCGACATAAAGATACCGGCAGAATATATTCTTTTGAGAAAAATGAAACCCTGGATTTTTCACCTCCTCAGAATGAAATAACGTTAAATGTCAGAAAATGCATAAAGGAATATCCCTACCTGGAAAGCCTTTATTCCTGGGCCTATAATCTGCTGAGATATAACTTTTCCGGCGTTATACCACAGCATATTTCAATCCCTTATAACAGGGCTTCTTTACTTGAAAATTTAAACACTATTCCTTATCTGCTGAGAGAATTAATCGAAAATAAAGAGGTTAGGGACAGAATTGTAAAAGATGTTGCTTCTATTGGATACGAAGTGGAAGGTCTTGGTGTGAAAACCGAGCAGATGGGATTTAATGAACTGTGTATGATAAGTGTAAAAGAAAAAGCTCTGGCATATGACATATTGCAGCCCCATATGTCTGACGGTATGTTCAGGGCTTTATCATTGCTGATCATAATGGAACATATTTTAAGTTCCGACAGTGAATATACTGTCCTCGTCGATGATATAAACGAAGGGCTGGATTATGACAGATCGTCTAAATTGCTCTCAATCCTTTTAAATAAAATACATGGTACGAATGTGCAACTAATTCTTACGACAAATGACAGAAATTTAATAAATTCCGTGAATATTAGACATGTAAACCTCTTTGAAAGGCATGGCTCTGTCATAAGAGTTTTCAATCACTCCAATAGTAAAGGTAAATACGGAGATTTTATTTTATCAGGGCTGGATAAAATTTATAACTGACCCATGAAAAAGTCATATAAAGAGGTTTACGATAAGTTTGATGGCAATAAATGCAGATGCAATATCTTTAAAACCAGGTATAACGACGAAGATAAACTTTATTCGGTCATATACGGAAGAGTCGCATCACAGGCAATATCTCCTATCGAAAAGAAGCCCATGTATCACTTTTACCCCGGTTTTCTATGGCTTTCCGTCGGAAGTGTGGGATGTGATTTTTACTGTCCCGGCTGCCAGAATTTTGACCTTACTTTTGTAGATGTGATGAACGAAAAAAACATTTCTATGATTTATATAAATTACAAATATTATATGAAACAATCAGCCATCCGGCTGTATACACCTGTGAAGAGGCCGATAACTATCATAATATAGTGTATTTCATAACTTATTAGAATTTAAGTCGTCGTGACGCGTAATGCGTGACGCGTGACGGGTTTAATCCCTGC
>JAKPQU010000482.1 GCA_029555925.1 Bacillota bacterium | reverse complement strand
GGCAAGAACAGACGAATGAGTAAAGATTATGAATATTTACCATCAAGTAGTGAAGCTTTTGTGTATATTTCGATGATAAGGCTTATGTTGAAACGCTTGGTTATACAAATGGCGTAATTAGGCTTTTCAGACACCCTCTAGATAAAAATTATGAGATATCCTCCGCATTATTACAACAAATAAAAGAGTATTATGAATTTATCAAAAAATAAAACCTGTTTAAAGGAACATTAAAGATAAAAACAGAAATATAACATATAATTTAAAATAGGGAGATTTATATTATGCATCAGACTAATATCTTTCATCTTGTTCAGAATGGTAATCTAAAGGAAGTAAAAGCTTTACTCGATAAAGACCCCGGCACAGTAAATCTCAAAGACGGCCATAAATGGACTCCTCTATACTACGCAGTCGCTAACTCTGATATAAAAATGGTAAAACTCCTTATATCAAAAGGTGCCCATCTTAATATCCACGCAAATATGGGAGAAACTCCTCTACACCTTGCGAATAATATTGAAATAGCAGGATATCTGGTCTCGCAGGGCTGTGATGTAGACCTGAAGGATAATTCCGGGTTAACCGCTTATGATCTTGCCCTGAATGAACGTAACCCCGGCCTGGGAGGCTTCCTCTTGTCTAAAAGTACCAGAACCGGCAGAATTAGATTGATTGAAGAAGCGGAATATGAAGATAATTTATATGAGAATCGTAACGCGTAACGTTACGGGAGGAACAGATTCTCATACTTCGTTGTGACCGAATGGGCATGTCATAAAAAAACACTATGTAACTTGATTATTCTATACGGTATGATAAAATAAAAGTAAAAGAAATATTCTTCATGAAGGAAATGATGAGCTATGATTTTAGAAGAAAAAGTATCTGAACTGGAAGAAATGTTACAGAAACTTGCCTATATGCAGATGAATACTCAGATGAATATAGACAAATTAAGCAGGGAAATGAAGAAGAATATAGACAGCTTAAGCAGGGAAATGAAGACGAATATAGGGAGCCTGAGCCAGGAAATTAAAGAATTTAAAAACCATACTCAGCATACAGTAGACAGGCTGGAAGAAAAACTCAAAAAAGACACAGAAGAGATGAAGAAAGAAATGAACAGGCAATGGGAAAAAATGGTAAAAAAGCTGGGAACTCTCGTAGAAGATATTGTAGCTCCATCCATTACATATATTGGAGAAAAATATTTCAACTGTAATGAGCCTCTTGATTTCGGCGTAAGAAGATGGAAAGTAAAACCTGGAGATCCATCACAGGGCCGGGAATTTGATGTTATAGCCGTATATAAGGATAAAATAATAGTAAATGAAACTAAATCCAATCCATGTGATATAAGTGAAGTTAATAAATTTATTAATCTTATAAAAGATGAAATCTTTGAATATTTCCCGGAATATAAAGATAAAGAAGTTATACCGGTATTTGCATCTCTTTATATACCTGAACACATAAAAACATATCTCACACAAAACAGGATCTATGCAATTGGTATGAAAGAAGATACTATGGATATATTAAATTCTGAACTTCTTCAGGAAAAATAAATAATATGATACCTTCAATAGCCATCCTTGCCGGCGGTCTTGCCACAAGATTATATCCTGTTACAAAAACCATTCCGAAATCTATGTTAGTCCTTTCAGGAAAACCATTTATCCTGCATCAAATAGAATTGCTAAAGAAAAACCATATTACCAGAGCAGTAATATGTACCGGCCACCTCGGAGAACAGATAAAAAATTTCTTAAAAGACGGCAAAGAATACGGTATATCTATCGATTACTCCTTTGACGGAGATAAATTGCTCGGCACAGGCGGAGCTTTAAAAAAAGCCCTGCCATTACTCGGTGATATATTTTTTGTAATGTACGGCGATTCTTACCTGCCCACAGACTTCAGAGTAATTCTTGATTATTTTCTCTCTCATGATAAAATAGGATTGATGACAGTGTATAAAAATGAAAATCTCTGGGATAAAAGTAATATCATTTATTCTGAAGGAAAAATCATTAAATATGATAAAAAAGCTCTCACTCCTGAGATGAAATATATTGACTATGGGCTCGGAATATTACGAAAAGAAGCTTTTCAAAATATTACTGAAAATGAAGTTTTAGATCTTGCAGATTTATATAAAGACTTAATTTTTCAAGAAGAAATGCTCGGATATGAAGTAAAAGAGCGTTTTTATGAAACAGGTTCCCCTGCAGGTCTGAAAGAAACTGAAAGATATTTAAACAATTTAAATGGAGGAACACAAATGACTGGAGACTATATAGATAAGTATTTATCTGAGGTTATTGACATTACAAAAAAAATCGATAAAAACATCATAGAGAAAGCAGTCAATATTCTGAATGAAACGAGAAATAAAAAAGGCAGGCTTTTTATTCTGGGGGTAGGCGGAGGCGCGGCGAATGCGTCTCATGCGGTAAATGATTTCAGAAAGATTGCAGGAATAGAATCATATACTCCAACCGATAATGTGTCAGAATTAACTGCCCGTGTCAATGATGACGGATGGGATACTGCTTTTGTCAACTGGCTTGGAGGAAGCAGACTCAATAAAGATGATTGTATAATGATATATTCCGTAGGAGGTGGCAATGAAGAAAAAAATATCAGTGTTAACCTTGTAAATGCTTTAAAATATGGAAAGGAACTCGGATGCAGTATTATCGGTATAGTGGGAAGAGACGGGGGGTATACGGCAAAAGTAGCAGATGCCTGTATAATTATTCCCACAGTTAATCAGGAAACCATAACGCCTCATACAGAAGCTTTTCAGGCTGTTATATGGCATTTACTCGTATCTCATCCTTTAATTAAAATGCAGGAAATGAAATGGGAATCTGTCAGATGAAAAAGGCCGTGTTCCTGGATCGTGACGGTGTAATGAACAGACCTGTGTTTAATCCTTTAACAGGAGCTTACGAATCACCTCATTATCCAGAAAATCTAGAATTATATCCATGGACAATAAAAGCCTTAAAAAAACTGCAGAAAGAAGGTTATTTGCTCTTTCTTGTATCAAACCAGCCAAGCTGTGCCAAAGGGAAAACAACACTGGAACATATTAAATCTATTCATGATAAATTCCATAATTATATGTCTGATAACGGCATCACCTTTACGGCATATTACTACTGTTATCATCATCCGGCAGGAATTGTACCTGAATTCAGTTATAAATGTGAATGCAGAAAACCTTCGCCATACTTTCTACTGAAAGCAAAGAAGGAATTCCGGCTTGATATGGAGAATTCCTGGTTCACAGGTGATAGAGATACAGATATATTCTGCGGACAGGCTGCCGGTGTAAAAACAATACTTATAGAGGAAGAACACTCCGGTAATAATAGAGGCAAAAGTAATCCGGCATTTTTTGCAAGAGATTTAAGAGAAGCTGTAGAGATAATACTTAGTACCGTAACAGGTAAAAGGGTATCCATAAAA
>JAKPQU010000457.1 GCA_029555925.1 Bacillota bacterium | reverse complement strand
ATTATTATTTTTTTCATTTTCAACACCTCCTGACTCTCATTATACATAATTACCTTAAAAATACCTTAAAATTTTATTGCTCTGAGTATAAGCATTTATATGTATTATTTATACTCACCCCGGTAAGTGAATAGTGAGCAAAACTAAGTCTGCTCTACCCACTATTCACCATCCACTGCTCACTATTCTTCCTGGAGTGTTTCCAGGGCACTTATCTTTTTATGAACTTTTTCAATGAAAACTTTTTTCTGATTTTCATCCAGTGTATTATAGAAATCTGTAAATAAATCTATACTGTCTTTTGCATTTTTACAGGCAATATCTATTCTTTCTTTTGCCCTTTCTCCCAGTAATTTTACATCGGGATTATCTTTTTTAACCTCAAGAAGCATTTCTTTTTTGAAAGCTGTTCTTTCTTTTGAGCCATTATCCATTTTTTCGCCTATCTTATTTTTCAATTCATTGAATTTCGTCGTCTGTTCGGGAGTTAAATTCAGGGTTTTTACGATTTTATCCATTTTTTCCATCATTGCTTCCTTCCTGAATTTTCCTCTCATCTCTGACTGTCCTTTACATCCCGGTAGAAATAAGCCTACACCTAACACCAGCAGTACGCCTGCTATTAACCTTCTAAACATATTAAATTCCTCCTTTTAAATTTTTGCTACCACTCAGGTTGCTTTTTTCTTATGAATGTATAATAATACAAACTTGTTAAGAGAGTTTTTTCTAATTGTAAAGAAGTGTAAAGAGTGAAGAGTGAAGGGTGAATCGGTTTTATTCGATATTGATGGTCAGGTCAGTAATTCTTTCAAGTGATTCCACTTCCAGTATTTAAACGTGAGATTATATCCTTCTACGGCAAGAGCAGATATATAATTGTTATTTATTAAAATTTCCTTTAAAAACCACCTGGATTTTTCTTCCTTTTTTCCTCTTACTTCCAGTAATTTTACCGGTTCTCCCGGAATAAGTGAAACATCAAAACTGTCAAGAGGAATTGAAAGTCCCATGCCTTTTGCTTTTATATAGGCTTCTTTTCTGGTCCAGCAGTTAAAAAAGGCTTTTTTTCTCATATCACAGGGAGTTTTATATAATTCCATGATTTCTTTTTTAGAGAAAAATTGTTCCACTATTTCTTCCCACGAAAAATCTTCCGGAATATGTTCTATATCGATACCTATTTCTTTATCACAGGTTATACCATAAATGGCAAGACCGTATGAATTAGACAGATTGAAGGATATTTTTTTTTCAGGGACAGATGGTTTCCCGTAAGGATTATAAGAGAATTTTATGTCTCCGGCCGGTACGTTTAAATAAAGGCTGAGAATATTTCTGAGTATAGAACGGCAGGCAATAAAATGATTTTTGTCTTTTTCAAAGTAGAATTTTTCTGCCCTTTTTATTTCATCTTCTGACAGAATTTTTTTGAGATTTTTCAGAGAGGTTCTATCAATATCAAGAGATGCAAGCCAGATATGAACTTCATCACTTTTCATGTTCAGATTTTTTGGTGGAATATGCCATTCTATCCTATCCATTTCTTTCCCCTTTCTTTAAAATATTCCCTGTAGAAATATTAGATCCTACAAAATAAAAAAACTACATGAAAGACTGGATAATTTAGATAAAATTATGGATAAAAAAATTACAGATATAAAAATAATTAGCCGAAACCTGGACAGGCAATCGGTCAGACTGGACATCATTTCCACCACCGTAAAAGAGCATGAAATTCGAATTGAAGGTCTGGAAGAATTAAAGTATTGAAAAGATTCCTCTATTTCATCTGCAAACACTGAGCCATATAATTCCTGTAATGAGCGTCAGAATTGTAACAGGCACACCTGCTTTCAAATATTCCACAAATGTAATATGAACGCCTCTCCTCCTGGCAGATTCGGCCACAATAAGATTTGCAACAGAACCGAGAAGTGTAAGATTTCCCGCAAGGGTCGTAGCCATGGCAAGAGCAAGCCATATCTTTTGAGGATCATGAAAATAAGGCACGAATGGTCGAAAAAGTAACACTGCCGGCACATTTGATACAAGATTACTCAAAACTGCAGAGACAAAAGTAAAAGAAACAATACTACCTTCCGAAAGAGGTTTTGCCACAGAAAAAATTTTTTGAGAAAATCCTGCAGTTTCAATAGCACCGGTAACTATAAAGAGACCTGAAAAAAAGACGAGTAAAGACCAGTCTATTTCACGAAAAACCCTCTCGGGTTTCAATCTCCTTGTAATAAGAAGTATTGAAGCAGCAGACAGAGCAGCAAGAGGTATGGGAGCACCACAGACAAATGCTACAAGCATTAAACCTGAAGCTACAAGACTTTTATATAAAAGAGGTTTATAAATTTTTATTTTGAAACTGGAAGGTACCTGAAATTTATCGCATGAAAATTCATGTCTGTATACAGTCATTATGACAGACCATGAAATAAAAAGCCCTGCCAGAGATACAGGGAATAGATAGTAAATAAATTCAGTAAAGGCTATATGAGAAGCCATACCTATAATCATATTCTGAGGGTTTCCAGTTATGGTACATGTAGAGCCAATATTTGCGGCAGTAACAAGGCCTATAAGATAAGGAATGGGATTACGTTTCAGTGTAAGTGTAATATCAAGCACAAGAGGTGTAAACATAATAACTACCGTATCATTCAAAAACATAGCAGATAAAACTCCTGATATGACAATTATAAGAGCAAGTAACTGACCGGGAGTTCTTGCAAAGCGTATTACAGTCGAACAGATGAGCCTGAAAAAACCTGAAAGACTCAGATTAACATTTATTATCATAACGGACAGTATAAGAATAATTGTATTCCAATCAATAACATTATATGATTTTTCCAGTGAAATAGCACCAAAAACAATCAGAGCACAGGCTCCTACAAGGGATATAGTTGCACGGTTCATACGTAATCTTGGATAATGACCTATAGCGATACCAGTAATGGTTACTATGATTATAATCAATGACAGATAATCTGAATAAGACATAAATTTCCCTGTTCAAGATATTATTTTGAATTCCTGCATGTATTTAAAAGTTTATAATCAGTATAAGAATTCATAATTATAGTTAATTTCATAAATTATTAGAAATTAAGGTGTCGTGATGCGTAATGTGTAACGCATCACGGGTTTAATCCCCGCACATCACGCATTACGCTTTACGCATTACGAAGTTGTTATTTATGGATAGTTATAAAACTAACTATAATAAGTGAGCAGTGAATAGTAAGTGGAGAAATACATTATAAAGGTTTTCCCTTGATTTTTCCTGTCACTCCAGGAAATCTCATAAATTCCTGTCATTTTTACAATTTATTACAATTAAAAAAACTCCTGTAACAATTTAATATTATTATATAGGCATAAAAGCGTCAGAAAAAACTGATAGCAAATAAAAAGGAGGAATTGCAATGTTTAAAAGATGTCTTGCAGCAGGAGTAATTATAGTAGCTCTTGGAATGGTTTTAGCAGGATGTAAAGGATGCCCTATGGGGTTTCCGATGTTTGGCCCTATGGGAGGACCTATGTGTGGCCCCGGTGGTCCGGAAGGGCATGGATGGCCCGGAGGACCGCCACCTGATATGCAATGCAGGGACGGTAAATCTCCTGGAGATGCAATGTGTGCACAACTGGATAAAATAGCAGCAGAACTCAAACTTACAGACGTCCAGAAAGTAAAATTCGAAGAACTAAAAAGCAAACTGAAGGCCAAGATGGAGCCTCCAAAAGAATGTAAAAACGACTGTAAAGGCAGGGAATGGAAAGAATGCAAAGATAATGAACATTTTGATTTTATGGCAGAACTGAAGAAAGATAATCCTGATGTCAATATGATGGCAAACAAATGTAAGGAAGACATGGACAAAATGTCTGCCAAAATGAAGGAACGTATTGACAGGGAAACAAAAGATGGGAAAGAGAATATAGACTTATTTACAAATTTTTATAATATCCTGGATGAGAATCAGAAGAAAATACTCATTGATAAAGTACATAAGAAGATTAATGCAATGGAAGTTTTAAAGGAAGATTTTTAAAGATTTATATGAGAATCGTCAAGTGTGAAGAATGAAGGGTGAATGGAGGATAAATGCTGATTCTTCCCTGTGAACACCCGATAAAAAAATCGCCGGCATTATAGGCGATTTTTTTATCGGAAAGACCGCAGAATACTCCCTCTATAGCTGAAGGCTTAGAGGGAGATGAATGCGGAGTTACTCCTTTTAGCTAGATTTTTACAGATAACCCACCCTATAAATATTCCAAAATAAAATATAGATATACATTAC
>JAKPQU010000456.1 GCA_029555925.1 Bacillota bacterium | reverse complement strand
AAAAATCATTCCGGTTCTGTTCCGTCATATGATGTTCCAGTCGGAACTCTTCCGAACCATGTTGACGATTACAGACCTAAACTGACATAGGCTGAAAAACAGGCAAAAAAAGCAAATTAACCTGTTTTATATCTACAGTGATGACGGTAAAGTGCAGACTTATATTCCTAACGGTGACTGCCCATAATAAGTATAATAGTTATAATGAAAATATAAGGAGAAATAAAATGAAAATAAATAGTAACACTCTGATTGCTACAGGTTTTAAAACAAATACACTGGCAGGGGAAAAAACAAAGACGATAAAAGATCATTTTACACCAGGTGAAAATCAGGATAACCTTCAAACTATGCCGGAATCATGGGTAATAAAAGATGCTTCTCTGAAAGAACTTCATAATAGAGCTGTAGACAGTTATTTTGATTACAGAAACTCATCAGTAGGAGAAACAATAGCCGCTTCCTCAATGCTTGCTCTCAGCGGAATGGGTGGAAGACTTCTTGGCGCAATTATCGGAGGTACTACTGGAGGAGTTATAGGGGCAGCAGCTATCATATCTGCTGCCGGCATTATGAGCTGTTTACCTTCTTCATTTGCCAGTAATACAGAACAGGTAAAAAACTTCTTAACCACTGCAGCCCCTGCAGCTTTGGGAGCATATATGGGATTTTCTCATCCAATAGCTACGGGAGCAATAATAGTCGGAGGTTCTATTGCAAATAATTGTATAAAATATAACCATTATATGAACCTTGATAGTGAATATAAAAGACTGTATGATGAAAAATTAAAACAGTAAAAGATGGAAATTTTTTTAGTGAGTCTACGAGGCATCATTCTGAGAAGCAGGATGCCCACCAATTGATTGGTGGGTGATTCACGACTTTGTCATCGTAAGCTCTCCTTCATATAGCTCTATAGACATCTTTTCTGAGTTTTATCCTGATTATAATAATGTTTCCTTTATGATCAATATCAAAAATTACTCTATATTTACCCACTATTATTTTATCGGAAAGACCGCAGAATACTCCCTCTATAGCTGAAGGCTTAGAGGGAGATGAATGCGGAGTTACTCCTTTTAGCTAGATTTTTACAGATAACCCACCCTATAAATATTCCAAAATAAAATATAGATATACATTAC
>JAKPQU010000423.1 GCA_029555925.1 Bacillota bacterium | reverse complement strand
TGGAACGTTTATAACAGTTACAGCTTATATCATGCTACTTTACATTATAATTCAATAAAATATACCTGTGCTGCCGTGATATTTTTTTCTCCGGAACACCAGGCAGGCAGACTACTATGTCTAAAGCTAAATAGTATAAGTTATCGTGATGCGTAAAGCGTAACGAGTGGCGGGTTTAATCCCTGCACATAACGCATTACGCTTTACGCATCACGAAGTCATTATTTAATGAAACTTGTTTATATATTAAAATTCTGATATAATATTTTTCACAGGAATACATGTTTATAAACGGGGGAAAGGAGGGTTATTTTGAATATTTATCATGAAAATCTATTTGATATTCTAACCCATCATGCCGCCCGGAAAGGCAATAAGACAGCTATTTATTACTGTGGAGAGGAAATAACCTATTCAAAACTCCTGGAATATATAAACAGAGCTGGAAATATCTTAAAAAATCTTGGTATCAGACAAAAAGACAGAGTCCTTATTGCTCTTCCCGACTGCCCCGATACTATTTATACCTTTCTTGGCGCTATAAAAATCGGTGCCATTCCGGTGCTTTTGAATCCTGATTTAAAAAGGGAAACCTGTGAATTTATTCTCTATGATTGTGAAGCCTCTGCTCTTATTACATTAAAGAGTAAGGAAATATCAGCGATAAAATCAGGCTTTCTCAGATTTAAATTATATATCGATGATAACCATTATAATGATCTATTAACACAATCATCACCTGACTCTGAAACATCACCTGAAAAAGATATAAATTTTATTATGTACACGTCAGGCAGTACCGGTTCTCCCAAAGGTATAGCACACAGACTGAGCGATATTACCTTTATCGCAGAAACCTATGGCAGACAGGTTCTAAATATGACAGACAGAGACATAACCTTTTCTGCAAGCAAATTATTTTTTGCCTATGGTTTCGGAAATAGTCTTGCATTTCCTCTGACTACAGGTGCATCAACTGTATTATTCCCTCATAAGACTGTTCCTCTTGAAGTAATAAACGTTATTTCCGAATATAAACCGACTCTGTTTTTCGGAGTACCGACTCTTTATAATATGATGATAAAAGCTATGGGAGAAAAAATTACCTTTCCATCCGTTCGTCTCTGTATATCTGCAGGAGAGTTTCTGCCTCAGGGAATCTGGCATGAATGGAAAGAAATAACAGGCTTTGAAATAATAGACGGTCTCGGAACTACGGAAACGATGCATATTGTTATTTCAAACAGACCGGGGAATATCCGCCCGGGCTCTTCCGGTTTTCCAGTACCCGGTTATGAAGTAAAGATTGTGGGAGACGACGGCAAAATTGTTCCTCCCGGCACTCAGGGACATTTACTTATAAAAGGAGACAGTAATACTCCTTTTTACTGGAACAGACCGTATAAAACGAAAGAAACAATGCTTCCTGAAGGATGGATAAAAACCGGAGATATATATATTGAAAAAAATGGCTGGTACACTTATCAGGGCAGAAGCGATGATATGTTCAAAGTAGACGGGAACTGGGTATCACCGGTACAGGTGGAGCAGGCAATAAAAGAGCACCCTTCAGTGCTGGAATGTGGAGTAACCTGGAGAAAACTGGAAGAACTGGTAAAACCCATAGCCTGTGTGGTTCTCAGAAAAGGTGTCAGTAAAGATCCTGAAATGAGTAGAGACATACGTGATTTTATATTAAAAAAATTACCTGAATATATGTGTCCTGTCCAGATAATTTTCACAGAAGAAATACCGAAAACCGACACAGGGAAAATTCAGAGGTTCAAACTACGTACCGGGATAAGCATAAATAAGGAATATTTAAAAGAAGGAGATTAAAACATGATTGTTACATCATCCGATATTATTAATCTAATGAAAGAAACAGGAATGAACGAGAAATTTGTTAACAGTCTCAGGGTAGATGTACCTCTCATTCTTCAGGGAATGGATTCTATTGATTTACCGATGTTAGCTGTAGAGACAGAGAAAAAATATCATATAGATTTATCAGATGCCAGTGCAGGACAGCTTAAGACTATCAATGATTTTGTAGCTTTTGTGAACAAAAAAATAAATTTTTAACTTAACGACCCCGGAATTCTCTAAATGTAGCGTCCCCAGCTCATGTGGAGATGAATGGGGAGTCATGTCTATGATTGGATTTATTTGATACTATGGCTCCAATCAGACCGGATAAGAGAAAGTATTTTTTTTGCTTTTTCAGAATAAAGTTTTATATTGCTAAAATCAGGTAACAGGTGGTTTTTTTGCATTAAAATACTGTCAGAATCAAACCATCGAGGAATATATCCTCCGAAAAAATAACCTTTTTTTCGGAGGCTTTCTATTATTCTGCCTGACCAGGGTTTTCCCAGATTAATAAAGAATTGGAATACAGTGATATTATTTTTTATTCCTTCTTTTTCCAGTTCTCCTGCAACAATGTCAAAATCGCTACCTCCGGTAATAACATTAAACCTTCCGACTGATGCAAAGTTAAAGAATTTAACATCTATGTTACTCTTTAGATCTGACGGTATTTCATCACATAAGCAGGTAATTGTTCTTTGAATGTTCAGATCATTCAATATATAGTCTATTTCTTCTTTATAAAGAGAAGGAATAAAAATTTCTCTGAGAGTGTCATTGAATAATTTTATTGATATAACACATGATACCCTTCCCGAAGCATTATGTTCTTTTTTATAGGTCTCTTCAGGCATGAGGTCTAATTCTATGGCGACATCTTTCATACCGATAATATGACACGATTTCTGTGTAATAATATGATTGCACACAGCTTCTCCGAATATGCCGTCAGGAGAAACCTCTTTCACAAGCTTTTCGGAGATATACTGATTAATCTTAAAGGCGGCAAAGGTATCACGATAATTTTTTCTCACAATATACTGGCCTATTTCATAAAGATTTTGATTATGAGGAGAACTTCTGTAAAGAGCGCCGTGGCCTATAATATCACCCTGCGGAGTACGGGCTACGACAGAATAGATATTGCCATTGCTGTTCTCCTCCAGGATTCTTTCGGGAATATAATAGGTTTCAAAGGGATAGGCTGAGCCGTATATTGAGTAAAAAAGATGGGCCACACCTCTTGCATCTTCAGGTTTAAACCGTTCGACAACAAAAGTCTGCCCTGTTTCTACGGATATGTCATAATCAATTTTCATTTATAGCCTCCAGAAATAATTTTTTTATCATGTTATTATAGTTTAAAATCTACCGATATACAAGAAAGTGAAAAGACGACATTTTACTTACTTTTCACTATTCACTTTTCACTATTCACTATAATAAATTTTCAACAGGAAGGATATTTAAATGAATCCATAGAAATGACTTTTTACAGGTTCTATAAAAATTCATAAATATAGTTAGTTTCATAACTATCCATAAATAATGACCTCGTAATGCGTAAAGTGTAATGTGTGATGCGCAGGGATTAAACCCGTGACGCGTCACGAAGACTTAAATTCTAATAAGTTATGAAATACACTATAATTCTCCATTAACTTGGCATAAAAAGAATAAATTATTATATAAAAGAGGAAAGAAAGGTTCTATGTTCTCATTTGTGTCTGTAAAATTTTTATTACCCCTATGTTCTCAAAACAGAAAATAAAATTTCCATTCCCGTAGAAGAATTATACAGGTAATAATGAAACTAAAGAAAAACATAAAACAAGTATTCACTGGAGAGAGGCCTTTATATGAGAAATTATGAAGATATGACCAGAGAAGAATTAATAACAATGGTGGACGAGGAAAAAAATCTCAGAAATAAACAGGCTATAGAGTTAAGGGAAAGAATAAAAGAACTTAATTGCCTCTATGGCATATCCGAAGTCATGGAAAGAGCATATACAAAAGAAGAGGATCTGTATCAGGGGATTATTGATTTAATTCCCCGTGCCATGTTTTATCCGGACATTGCCTGTGCCAGGCTCATAATTGGAACAATGGAATTTAAAACAGATAACTTTATAGAGACAGAATGGAAAATGGAAAAAGCTATCAACGTTAAAGGCAAGACAAGCGGTTTCATTCAGGTATTTTACAGAGAAGAAAAAACTGACCTGCGTGAATGGCCTTTCCTGATGGAAGAGAGACATTTAATAAATGTCATAGCAGAAAGACTCGGACGAATAATAGAGAGGACAGAGGTAGAAAAAATATTAAAGAAAGAAGAAGAAAAATTTCATGCCATAGCCACACTCTCTCCTGAGATAATCACTATTATAGACATAAACGGTAAAATAATTTATACATCCCCTGTTTTTGAAACATACTACGGACGGTCACCTGAAGAAGTTACAGGGAAAGAGGCCTTTACTTTTATTCATCCTGATGACAGGGAGTTAGTTATTGAGAATTTCAGAGAACTCCTTGCACATCCTGAGAAAATTCGAACAGTTCAGTACCGCAATCTAAGGAAAGACGGAACATATGTATGGCTGGAGGCCATTGCAAAAAATCAAATTAATAACCCTGCCATATCAGGAATTATTATTATTACAAGGGATATTACAGATAGAAAAAAGATAGAAACAGACAGTAAAAAGGCTGCAGAATCTCTCGTTGAAAGTGAAGAAAGACTGAGGACCCTTATAAATTCAATGCCTGATATTGTATGTTTTAAAGACGGCAAAGGACGATGGCTCGAAGCAAATGAATTTGACTTAAATCTCTTCCAGCTTACAGGAGTAGATTATAAAGGGAAAAAAGATTCCGAACTTGCAGACTACAGTTCATTTTATCGTGAAGCCTTTCTTACCTGTGAAGATACAGATGAAAAAGCATGGATGGGAAAAGATTACACCCGCGGAATAGAAGTAATTCCAAGACCAGACGGAAAAGAAATGGCTTTTGATATTATAAAAGTTCCTACCTTTTATCCTGATGGTTCCAGAAAAGGTCTGGTCGTTGTAGGCAGAGACATTACGGAACTCAAAAAAACAGAAGAAGCATTAAAAAAATCAGAGTTTGAATTATCAGTCAAAAATCAGATAGCGAGAATATTTATCACTATTGATGACAATACCATGTACGGAGAAGTTCTGGAGATTGTTTTAAAAGTAATGAAAAGTAAATACGGAATTTTCGGCTTTCTCAATGAAGAAGGAGAACTTGTCTGTGCATCTCTTACAAGAGAAATATGGGAACAATGTATGGTAATAGATAAAACCGTAGTATTTCCCCGGGAAACCTGGAAAGGTGTATGGGGCAGAGCCCTTACAGAAGGTAAATCAGCCTGTTCCAATGATAACCTTACTATTCCTGAAGGACATATTCCTGTAACAGGAGCATTATCTGTACCCATTGTATATCTTGGTGAAGTCATCGGACTGTTTACTGTAGCAAACAAGGCAGAACATTATAATGAAACAGACAGACTGCTCCTTGAGTCAATCGCAGATTTCGTTTCTCCTATATTACAGGCAAGATTGCAGAGAGACAGACTTGAAGCAGAGCGTAACAGACTGGAAAAACAGCTCCGCCAGTCACAGAAAATGGAGGCCATAGGCACTCTTGCAGGAGGTATTGCCCATGACTTCAATAATATTCTAGGCTCTATTCTTGGCTATACAGAACTGTCTCTAATGGATGTACAGGAAGATTCCCTTATATGGAAAAATCTTAAAGAATGTATCAAAGCCTCCCTTCGTGCAAGGGATCTGGTGAAACAAATTCTTGCAGTAAGCCGTAAAACAGAAGGGCAGAAAGAACTGTTACAGATTAACCTTATTGTAAAAGAAGCGCTGAAGCTGCTCAGAGCAACAATTCCATCCACTATTGAGATTATTCAGGACATTGATAAAGAGCCTGCCGCAGTGTTTGCTGATGCCACACATATTCATCAAATAGTAATGAATCTATGCACGAATTCTGCCCATGCCATGAGCGGCAGGAAAGGTTCCCTTGAAGTAAGCCTCAAGAACATTGAAATTACTGACAGAGAAGCACATTTATATAATGAACTGACTCTTGGGCCCTATGTAAAACTTACAATAAAAGATACAGGTCATGGAATGACCAGAGATGTTATAGAACATATATTTGAACCTTATTTTACAACAAAAAAACATGGAGAAGGAAGCGGTCTTGGCCTTGCTGTCGTCCATGGGATTGTAAAGAGTTACAGAGGTGAAATAAGAGTGGAAAGTGAGCCTGAAAAAGGCAGCACCTTTTATATATATATCCCGAGAGTTATAACCGATATAAAAGAAGAAATAGAAACAGCATCACCTCTTCCCTGCGGAAAAGAAAGGATACTCATTGTTGATGACGAAGAACTGCTTGTTAATGCAATGGGAAAAATGCTGGAAAAACTCGGATATACAGTTATTGTAAAAAACAACACCTATGATCTGCTTGGAACATTTCGTAAAGAACCTCATAATTTCGATCTTGTTATTACCGATCAGACAATGCCTCAAATGACAGGTATCGAACTCGCCGGAGAACTTACAGGAATAAGACCTGATATCCCTGTAATTTTATGTTCCGGTTATACTGATATCATCAGCATGGAAAAAGCCAGAGAAACAGGTATCAGAGACATCCTGAAAAAGCCTGTCACAATACAGGATCTGGCCGGCGCACTCGAAAATTTATTCAGAGGAAATAAATAAATGAAAAACTATGAAGATATGACCAGGGAAGAATTAATAAAGGTTCTTAAAAACCTGGAACAGAGTATAAAAGAATCTAACGGTGAAGATACACTTCATAAAATTAAAACACACCATACATCATTGGAACGACAAAACGAGTATCAGGAAGAATCCGGTTATGCCAGTTTCTATAATTTTGCTCCTCTGGGATATTGTATCCTTGATGAAAATGGGCTTATAAGAAATGCCAATCTTACGCTGGCAAAGCTACTCGGTGTGGGAAGAAACATATTACACGGTATGCCATTCAGACAGTTTATTTCAGAAAGGGATATGGAAAAATTTTTCATACATTTAAAGAAATGTAAAGAAACAACGGAAAATGTATCTACGGAATTGTGTCTGAAAGGCCGACATGGGCAGGCTTCATGGATAGGAGTATTAAGTTCTCCCATGGGGAATTCACGGGAATCCCATACAGTAATCACTGATATCACCGAACAGAGAAAATCAAAAGAAGCCCTCGAGGAGAGCGAAAGAAAACTGAGTGAAGCACGGAAAATGGCTCAACTGGGTTACTGGTTCTGGGACATCAATACTGGTAATGTTGAATGGTCGGAAGAAGTATTCAATATTTTTCATCTGAATCCAGATGAATTTAAACCCCATATTGATTCAATCCTGGCTTTATCGCCGTGGCCTGAAGATCATGAGAGAGACAGGGAATTGATCCGTAAGGCTATGGAACACCATGAAAAGGGTACTTATGAACAGAGGTTTCTTCGGCCAGACAAAAGTATCGGGTACTATCACTCTACTTTCCAGGGTAATTATGATGATGCAGGTAATCTCATTTCCATTATGGGGACTGTAATGGACATCACAGAGCGCAAACAGGCGGAAGAAGAGCAAAAGAAACTTCAGACCCAGCTACTTCAGGCGCAGAAAATGGAATCTGTGGGACGGCTTGCAGGCGGAGTGGCTCATGATTTCAACAATATCCTGGGAATTATTATAGGATATACCGAACTAATTATAATGGATATGAACCCTGCAGGCCAGTTATATTCTTATCTCCAGCAAATTCTGGACAGTGCCGGAAGAGCTGCGGAACTTGTCAAACAGTTGCTGGCCTTTGCAAGAAAACAAATTGCCAGCCCGGAAATTCTGGATGTAAATACAGCAGTAGTAAATATGTTTAAAATGCTTCAGAGACTTATCGGTGAAGACATAGAGCTTATATGGAAACCGGGGCACGATATATGGAAAGTAAACATTGACCCTGTTCAGGTAGATCAGATTCTGGCGAATCTGACAGTAAATTCCCGTGATGCCATACCCGATACCGGGACCATCACAATAGAAACAGAGAATATAGTCCTGGACTATGCATATACGTCAGGTCATGCCGAAATTCTTCCCGGAGAGTATGTCCTTCTGACAGTAAGTGACAATGGAATCGGAATGAGTAAAGAACTGATGGAACATATATTTGAGCCTTTTTTTACCACAAAAGAAATGGGCAAGGGAACAGGTCTGGGGCTGGCTACAGTATACGGCATTGTACGCCAGAATAATGGCTTTATTAATGTATACAGCGAACCGGGACAGGGAACATCATTCAAAATCTATCTGCCACGCTTTAAATCAGACATAATTCCGGATAAACCGGAGAAAATGTCCGGAAAACCGAAGACGGGAACAGAGACTGTATTGATTACAGAAGACGAAGAAGATTATCTTATATCATGCAAAATAATTCTTGAAAAGCTGGGTTACACTGTGCTTACAGCCAATACTCCGGAATATGCCATAGATATAGCACAAAATCATACGGGGAATATAGATCTGCTTATTACCGATGTGGTAATGCCAAAAATGAACGGAAAAGAACTGGTGAAAAAGATACATAGTATCAGGCCTGATATGAAATACCTTTATATGTCAGGCTATACAGCAAATGTAATTGCCCATCATGGCGTTCTGGAAAAAGGAGTAAATTTCCTTCAAAAACCGTTTTCTATAAAAACTGTTGCGGAAAAAGTCAGGGAAGTACTGGATTCTAGTGATTGCTAGCTTTTATTAAAAGCTCAGCCTTTTTTGCGTAATCCATGATAAAAGGCATATCCAGAAAGTGACTTATAGTATTAAGACTGTAAACAATAGACTTTATACCTTCCACACCGGCTTCTTTCAGAAGCAATCCGGAAAAATCCTTATCGTCAAGGTCGGTAAAGACTGGTTTTAGAGCAGAGAGAATTATTTCTGTATATATGCCTTTTTTTTGAATATTCTCAAGAGCTGACATAAAAAGGGCAATACCGCATATACCGTTATGAAGACTGTAATCGGCAGGTTCTAACTGAAATCTGTTTATCTCACTGACATATTTATAACAGGTCCAGCTGACACCTGCGTCACCAAAAAAAATAGCATGTTCCTTAAGCCTCTGCCCTATCTGAAAATCATCGTCCAGGCTTCGAGCCATGCCTCTAAAATCTGCAATATGAAGTTTTTTTCCTATAAGAAGATTATCATGATGAGCTTTCTCATCAAAATTATAGTCTTTAAAATCTTCGGAAGGTATTATATTTCTCGCACATAGAGACGAGTATATCAGCAAAGTCTGTCTTTCCATATCCTTTAAGTCAAGTTTTTTTATACGGCTTATAACATTATTATAACCGGAGCAGTGAAAGAAATTTTCTATTTTTTCTCCGTCTGTCAGATAAAGATCGGTGCTGTCCGAGAGACACGTAATAGAAGGTATATCTAATTGTTCGAGACTTAAAATCTCCGATTTAACAAGAGGCCAGAGATATTTTCTCTGTTTATCCTTTTTACTGATTGCTCCGGCCAGTCCCTCTAGCTCAATACTCCACCTGAGAGGATCACGAAGCAATGAAGGTTCTGTTCCATGCTTTATCATCCTGCCATAGTCGCCTGTAAGGCGGAAAAAAAATCTTATCTGTTTATTTTTGAGTTCCTTCAGGGGAGAATCCGAAGAAAGTAAATCGTCTCTGTGTTGTATAAGAAATAAATAAAAATCTCTGAATCCTTCCAGAATAAACTCTTTATATTCAAAGGGATAGAGAATGGTACCGTCAAAGGAAGGAACATTCTGGCACTGTCTGAATTCTGCATCTTCCATGTCTATTTTTATAGAATCGGTCTTTAAATTTTTCCATGTTTCTTTAAGAAAAGGTTTGCCATGCTCGCCAATACTGCCGAGAGCACTCACGTCATAAGGTCTTTTTTCCAGGTCAAAAGTCCACCTTGGAAGAATACCTGTCTTTATTACTGAAGAAAAAAATTCTTTATGTGCCTGAAATCTGACTCTTTTTGAATATTTTTCTTCTCCGAAAACTCTCGCTTCCGGTTCCATAAGAGTCTCTAAATCAACAAAAACAGGATATTCTCCGCAGGCAATCAGGTTTTCCATATGACAGTCAGTGCTGCCAAGGACATATAAAAGACCGAGAAGATGTCCTGTTCTTATGTAATATAGTCTTCCCTCTTCTTCTGTTTTGCATGGAAGATATTCTACAAATTCAGCCCATCCGTAATTTTCTCTACTAATTATGTTGAAGGTTTTAAAATCGGTTATGCCTGATTGTTCATTGAACCAGGAAAGTAATTTCATATAGGAACAATCCAGAGACAGGCTCCGCGGCTTATAAACAAGTTTTAATCCGGAGGAAAAGGTAATAGCCATTACTGTTCTTCCGCCGTTATGTCTGTCAGAAAGTCCGGCATTTAAATCTGTAATATACCCCGGATCATTACCTCCATAAAAAATCTCTGAAATTTCAGGTAAATCCTCCTTGAGTCTCAGGAAAAATTCACTCACAGACTCTGCCCATAGTTGTATAAACGTAGAAACAATCCGTCCGAGGACAGGATAGGTCATAAAAAAATCCTTGAAAGAATTTTTCAGATGTTTCCTAATGAAACGATCATAATATGTACTATGTTTCGATAAGGATTCCTGTTCCGAAAGAAAGGCGGTAAATGCCTGATATACAGACTTCACACATAACATATTCAGAGAATAAAGGAGATTATATTCCAGCATGACAGAAGCTTTTTCCGAGAGAATATGATAGGAGTCACCTGTTTTCCCGGCAAGTTCTTCCATAGCAATCATTACAAAAGGAACAAAAAATTCGTCAAAAGGAAGATTTCCGCATAGATATGTCTTTTCCTGTCTGATCTTCTTCAGAGAAACTGGCTTTCTGTTAATAATCTTTTTTAATATGTCACACCATGGAGGAATTTTGTCTCTGCCGGTAAAAGTGACTTTCCCGGGTAAAGGTCTTAATGTATCTATATCCATATAATCCAGAGAAAGTCTTCTTTGAAAAGCCATGTCATCACGATCGGCAGAAATTTCTTTCCATCTCTTTATATAAGAATCTATTTGTTTTTCATTCTCTATAGAAGAGGCAATGAAATCTCCATTTATTCTTTCATGAAGGAAGGCCGTTTTCTCTATAAAATCAAGTATTTCTTTTTTTGTAAATTTCATGTGTCTATCTATATGTTCATTACAGGAATGAAAATTTACCTGCTTTTCTGCTTGAAGATTCAGCTGAAATATTTCCTGAAAAAATTTACTCTGGTGAATCACCCACCAATTGATTGGTGGGTGATTCACCAAAAATCCGCCATGAGATTCAGTAAAAGAAGTGCTGTATCCGGCACTTGAAGAGGTTTCTTTACCCATTCTTGTCACAAGAAATACGTCTCCGCCGTTATCAAAAGCCTACTTTACTTCAGGATAGGCGCATCGTCTGAGCTGACCGGTCTTTTCATCCATAACGAAAAGCCTTGCATCTTTATTAAGCTGCATAAGAATCTCTTTATATCTTTTTTTTATGAAATCTCTCTTTTAAAATTATAAAAAAAGGGCGTCTGTAAAGCAAGCCATTTTTGTTAACAAAATGTTAATATGTTATCAGAAAAAAATAATGGGGAAGGGTGAAGTGTGAAAGGTGAATGGAGAAATGAGTAAAGGATGAAGAGAATAGGATATTACTCACTTTTCACCACTCACTAACAGCCATAACCGTGGGTAAAAACGAACAAGGAGAACTTATGCTCTCTTCACCATTCACTCTTCACACTTCCCGGCAGTAATAAGTAGAATCAGGCAAAACTACAGAGGCCAGATTATTGGTATTGAAATGATCTGCATAGAGCATCTGATGGACTCTGTTCATGGAACTGAATATGCTGCTCTGACGATGTTCTCTTTTTATTTTATTGCATATATTGAGAGCCATTTCACCGGCCTTCTTCTGAGACATGCCTTCAGTGACAGTATAATTATATCCCACGGCAAGTTCCCACCCATCCATAGGCGTCAGTTCCTGAATAGAATATTTATCAGGATTTTTATCTATATCGGTATTTTCTACGGCAAAGAAAGGTACATTCAGAGATACGGAGTGTATGAAATCCTGATTTCTCAGAATAAAATCTGCTGTTTTCATGGCTTCTTCTTCTGTTTCAGTTGGGAACCCCGTAAAAAAGAAGGCATAGTTCCATATACCTGCTTCTGCGCTGTACCGGAGCACTTCCCTGAAGACATTTATATCAATACCTTTACACATAAGATCTAACACTCTGGGACATGCAGATTCCAGACCGAAAGAAAGCAGTCTGGCACCTGCCTTAAAAGCAAGATCGGCAATTTCCCTGTCAAACTCTTTCTCACCCCTCAGGGTTGCTTCCCATCGAATATCCATATGTCGTTCCATTATCTCTGCGGCGATTTTTTTTAATCTTACAGGGTGAATAGCTTCATCATAAAAAGTAATATATTTAGTACCGTATTTGTTACGGAGTATTTCTATATCATCCATAACTTTTTCTATTTTTCTTACACGATATGTATTTCCATAAATAGATTTATGCCTGCAGAAGGCGCATTTATTCCAGTAACATCCCCTCCCTGTGAGTAAGGGGAATACGTTAAAAGGAGAAAAATACCTCTCCAGGGGAAGTCCGTCAAAATCCGGTGCAGGAAGAGAGTTTATATCAGGAAGAGAGAGGTTTTTATTATGAATAATTTCGCCATGTTTATCCCTGTATATAAAGTTTGGAATACTGTCAAAGCCATATCCATGTTCCAGTGCTTTTACCAGTTCAAGTAATGCCACTTCTCCTTCATATATTATAACAGAATCAAAAAAATCAAACAGAGGGCAGGGAGTAACAAGTTTTTCCGCAATTCTCGTGAAAATATTGCCTCCCATACAGATATGGGCTTGAGGGATGGCCTTTTTTATCATACCGGCAAGAGTCATAGCAGGTAGCATCTGAGTAAGACTTGACACAGATATGCCATAGAGTTCTGACGGTTCCTTTTGTAAAGAAGGTACTGTAACATGTCGGAAATAATCTGCATAATAATTGTTTTCTTCATCATGAATATATTTAATGATACCTTCTATGCTGGTACCGGGATACCCTTCCCTGTAAAAGGTCATAAAATCTATATTCGTTTCATGAAGAATACCCAGTATATAATAGGCAAATAGAATATTATTTATACTGTCACGATAAAGATGAAAATCAAAGAATTTATCTTTATCCCTCATTACATTCTTTGAATAATTTACCATACGCAGGATATTTCTGGTATATTCCGCATAATCTCTGTCTTCCATAAAAGATAAATTATTTAACAGAATTTCTTCTCCTGATGTTCTATTCTTTAAATTCTTTAAATATTCCAACTTTTTTTGAAGCTTTTTATATGCATCTTTTAAGACAACGGTTCTGAATAAATCATCGGCACTTTCTATATTTATATCTCTCTGTATGACATTATAACCATTTTCTCTCAGGTAAGCAGTCAGAGACGGAAGACTCAGATATGGTTGATGAACCACCCAGTGAGGTGGAAAAATTAATGTAATATTCACTGAAATTTCCCGCCTTTCCAATATGAGTTATCAGGGGAAATTACTATAATAAAAAGGAAATTCCTTCATGGTTTATAAAAATTCAGAAAAATCAATCAAGATAAGACTATTTACCCTGTTCCAGATTATAAAAAGCTCTTCCAATACGAAGAAAAATAATTTGCCTTATTTAATTTATTTTACAGACAATAAATTAACCACTGGTTAATTTCTAATACTATATAAAAAACTAATTTTTCTTCTCCAGAGCCCGCCAGGCAGAAACTTTTTACGGATACCATTTTACCTGTTACAGTAATTAGAATTCTTTTTTGGCTTTACAGGTTTTACATGCCATATTTCTTCAGCATATTCCTTTATAGTTCTGTCACTTGAAAATTTACCGGTACAGGCAGTATTTATAATAGATTTTTCTGTCCATTCATCCTGATTTTTAAAGGTAAGGCTCACTTTTTCCTGACATTCTACATAGGAGGCATAATCGGCAAGCAACATAAAATAATCTACATTTAGAAGATTCTCTACTATCGGTTTAAAGAGATCTTTATTTTCCGGACTGAAATAACCTCCTCCAATCATATCTATTACCTGCTTTAACTCACTGTTACCGTTATAATAATCTGCAGGTTTATATGTATCTCTGAGATTATTTACCTCTTCGGTTTTCAATCCAAATATAAAGATATTCTCCGCCCCTACTTCTTCTTTTATTTCCACATTGGCACCATCGAGAGTCCCTATTGTAAGAGCGCCGTTCAGAGCAAATTTCATATTACCTGTCCCCGATGCTTCCAGACCGGCAGTAGAAATCTGTTCCGAAAGATCTGATGCAGGGAATATTTTTTCAGCCAGTGACACTCCGTAGTTTTCCAGGAATACCACTTTAATTTTATCCCCCACATCGGGATCATTGTTCACTACCTGTGCCACAGAGTTTATGAGTTTAATAATGAGCTTTGCCATATAATATCCGGGAGCAGCTTTTGCTCCGAATATGAAGGTTCTGGGAACAAAATCACCGGGCGGTAAAATCGACTTTATTCTATTATATAATGTAATTATATGAAGGACATTTAAAAGCTGCCTCTTGTACTCATGGAGACGTTTAATCTGACAGTCAAATATAGAATTAATATTTACGTCAATACCGTTATGTTTCTTTATATATTCTGCAAGATCTTTTTTATTTTCTTCCTTTACTTTTCTCCACTCTTTCCTGAATTTCTTATCTCTGGCAAGGGGGATAAGTTTTTTTAATTCATATAAATCTGTAACCCAGCCGTCACCGATATGTTTTGAAATCAAATCTGAAAGTCTTACATTACAGAGTTTCAACCATCTCCTCTGAGTGATGCCATTTGTTTTATTATTAAATTTTTCAGGCCATATTTCATAGAAATCCCTGAAAAGTTTATCTTTTATTATCTCTGTATGAAGAGCAGCAACACCGTTTATGGAATGACTCCCTACTATGGCAAGATAGGCCATTCTTACAGATTTAACAGGAATTTCTTCAATAATAGACATTCTCGTCAATCTGTCCGTATCTCCCGGATAAAGTTCCTCTATTTTCTCAAGGAATCTTCTGTTAATCTCATAGATTATCTGAAGATGTCTTGGAAGAAGTTTTCCCAGGAGTTCAACAGGCCATTTTTCCAGTGCTTCAGGTAAAATGGTATGGTTTGTATAGGCAAAGGTTTTTACGCATAAATCCCATGCCGTATCCCATGACACTCCCTCTTTATCTACAAGTAATCTCATAAATTCCGGAATTGCTATGGCAGGATGAGTATCATTTAACTGAATGGCAGATCTGGAAGAAAAATCATCGAAATTTTTATTATTTACCCTGTACCGTCTCAATATATCCTGGAGAGTTGCAGAAACAAAGAAATATTCCTGTTTCAGCCTCAGTTCTTTTCCCGGCACTATATCATCTTTCGGGTAGAGAACTTTGGAGATATTCTCAGTCATTATTTTTTCCTGTACTGCTTTTATATAATCACCTTTATTAAAACACTCCAGGGCAAATTCTTCCGTAGCTTTTGAAGACCAGAGCCTCAGGTTGTTTACTGTATCGTTGTTATATCCAGTTATAGGAGTATCATAGGCAACTGCCAGTACTTTATTTGTATTTACCCATTCACCCTGTTCATTTACTGTGCCGTAAAATTCTACATTATAAGTATATTCAGGTCTGACAATCTCCCATGGATTACCGAAACGGAGCCAGTTGTCAGGTCTTTCAACCTGAAATCCGTTTTCTATTTTCTGTTCGAATATACCATATTCATATCTTATACCATAACCACAGCCCGGTAATTGAAGAGTGGCCATAGAATCAAGAAAACATGCGGCAAGACGACCGAGTCCTCCGTTACCGAGCCCTGCGTCAGGTTCAAGTTCTCTGAGTTCTTCAAGATTATACCCCAGTTCATAGAGAGCTTTACAGCATTCTTCTCTGATACCGAGATTTATCAGGTTATTACAGAGAGCTCTCCCCATAAGAAATTCCATAGATAAATAATAGATTCTCTTACCGTTACTGTTATAATAAGCTTCCTGAGTATCATTCCATCTTTCCATTAATCTGTCTCTTATGGAATAGGCAATACTCTTATAACAATCAAAATCTGTCGCGCTGTATCTGGTCTTTGCCTGAGAATATTCCAAATGGTTTGCAAAAGATTTCTGTAATGACTCTACATCTGAAGCAAGATAAGTATCTTCAATCATTTCCCATAATTTTTCTCTACCTGTCTGCTTTTTATCAGAAGTGGCCTTTTTTTCAGTTTTTTTCTTATCGGTTTTACTCATGTTTAAAGTCCTCCCTTTAATCGTAACGCGTGACGCGTGACGCGTGACGCGTAAAAGATAAAATTTCTCTCACTGTTGATAATTTACATAATAGCTAATTATTATTAACAAATTGATATGGATGATATAAAAGAAAACAGAATTTCCAGTCACGCGTTACCCGTCACCTCATATAAATCCGACTAACGTTTCTGTTGCATCTGCATTAACTACAGGCTCATCAGACGTTTTTCCGTAACATGTCTGAAATTTACCGTTGAATATATAAGGATGTACACACCAGAAAATTTTCTTTAATTTTATATAGTCATCTTCAATAGCATATCTTTCAGAAGAATTAAATTCTATTTTTTCCTGTGCAACCCACAGCTCATTGGAGGATAAAATCCAGGATACAAGAGTCTTCCAGTCCATATGATTCATATCCCATGCAGGTCCTAAATGATCGCCTCTGATATCACTGGATTTTTTCAGAACCAGTCTGTCCTGATTGGCAATTATATAATCTATTAAATCAACTTCATTTCCCGTTATATCAGTTGTATTTTCATGTCTTACAATCCTTGTCCATGGAATATGTTTTTTTATGAATTTGACTTCTCTGTCATTGTAGAAAGAGTGATTTTTTCTATCTGAAATTAAAGCAAATAAGGATTTTTCAGAGGCCAGAATAGATCTGAAAGTATCAATTATAAAAACCTTACCTCCTGTAAAGGCATCTATAACAGGTTTCAAATCAGTATTAAAACAGGTAATATTCTTTACAGGGTGAGAAAAGATAACAAATTTAATCTTTAAATCCTGATATATAAGCTCCTTACCATTAAAAATGAATTGCCCAGGTTTTGCCATACATACATTAAAGCCGTTATTTTTTAAATATTTATAATATAATCTATCTCCATAATTTCCAAGAGAAGAAATAATTGCTATAGTATCTTTCTTTTTATTAAAATCAATTTTTTTATGACATGTCCTAAGAAATCTGGCAAAACTTTTCCACGACTTATTGGAAAAAGAAAAATTAATTTTCTTCAGAATGTCCGATACTTCCTGAATATTACCGTATATTTCCAGAAGTTCTTCTGCAAGTAAAAAATCTAAAGGTTCAGAACTGAACTCATAATACCTTATAGTATCATTTTTATCATAGACTCCACTTATTTTTGCAAATATTATATTATTGGAATTACAGATATCTTCTTTTTTGATAACATCCCATAGAGATCTGAAGGTTCTTATATATGTACCGGTGGTCAGGTTATCAATTATCAATCTTATGGTTTTATCCATAATAGTACATAACATTTCTGAAGTTTTCTTTAATTCTTTATACTGTTTCTCTTTTATAATTAACGGGAGAGACGGTGCAACAGACCCATCGATATTTAATTGACTTTTAGCGAATTCAGCCTCTAAAGATTTTTTAAGAGCCAGTGCCCTGGATTCAGATTTTAAATTCTGATCATAAATTATTCTGGATATTTCCATAACAACAAACCTTTCATTTTCTAAACAGATGTCTGAAATTAAATTCTATGGTCATAAAAAAAATCCTCTTTCCTTGACGTTCTGTTCCCATTAACATATAATTACATAAACATATCACTGTATCACTATTTTCATAACATAAAGGAGAAAAAATAATGAATGACTACGAAATAAGGTTTTTAGGTGTTTCAACATTCTGCAAACTTCCTCATACAAGAGATTTAAAAGGAGTAGATGTGGCAGTTGTAGGTGTTCCTATGGATCAGGTAACATGTTCAGGCGCTTCCTATGGTACGAAATCAGTAAGAGCAGCTTCCCGTACCTATGGTACTGCCTATATGTTTAACGAGAGAATCTTTGATATAGAGACAGAAAAATTTCTACTTGAAGGGATTAAAATTATTGATTACGGTGATATTCTTCCCGGGCCCGGTACAGTAGAAGAAAACATGGATATAATCCATGATGGTTTTAAGGAAATTCTAAAAGGAAATGTATTTCCTGTAACCATAGGGGGAGATCATTCCATTACTTTTCCCATAGTCAAAGCTTTCGGTGATATACCTATTGATATAATCCATTTCGATACACATCTAGATTTTAAAGATGCAGTAAAAGAAGAGGGAATTATCTATTCTCATGCAAGCCCTATAAGAAGGATTTCAGAATTAAAGAATATAAATAAAATTACTCAAATAGGTATAAGAGGCCTGCAGAATGGCTTCACTGTTTATGAAGATGCAAAAAAATACGGTCTTAATATAATTACGGCAGAAGAAGCTATAGAAAACGGTTCAGAATGGACATTAAACCGGATACCTTCCGGCAAAAACATTTATGTAACAATAGATATTGATGTAATGGATCCTTCAGTCGCTCCCGGCACAGGTCTGTATGAACCGGGCGGTTTTAACTATCATCAACTGAAAAAACTTTTAAAGGGTCTTTCGAAGAAAGGAAATATTATTGGTTTTGATCTGGTAGAAGTAAATCCTCAATATGATCATTCTGAAGTGACTGCCCAGCTGGCAGGAAGAATTATACTGGATTTCCTCGGCATGATACTGGAGGCAAAAAAAGAAACAGGAAAAGGAATTGTTTATTTTGAGAAATAAATTTTTTCTTTAAAAAGCAATTATAGAGATTTTGTAAGATCTCAAAAAACCGTCGCCCTGCAGTGGCACACGGCTGTATGCAAAAAAAATAAAGAGTCCACTTTCGCGGACTCTTTATTTTTACGGTGGTACTAGCCTGCTCTTGTCAAACTTTCACCGACTCTGATCTGATCCTGAGCAACTTTACCTCTGCTTTCATGTATCTTTGCAGCCTGTTTGGAAAGATGATCTCTCAAACTCTCCTTATTCTTCAGCCTGTCCATTTCATTCTTCTGTCTTTCGTGCTGAATTGTCTGTGCCTGTGTCTGCACTGCCTGCTGATCTGACTGCTGAGAACCAATCATTGACATTTGCTGGGCACCAGAACCCATTCCACCTGCTCCAATTGCGTCTGCCATTTTACGTTCCTCCTTATGTTGTAGCTTCACTACAATCAATTTTTCTAAGCTTTAAGCTTATTTTGTTTTTCTAAACATGATATCACTTCATTTTTAAAAATGTAAAGTGGTTTTAATATAAATTCTTTAAAATTTTTTTTATAATTTTAGTTAACAGCATAAAAATAAATAAAGAGCCTCTTTCGGGGCTCTTTATTTACCGGCAAACAACCTATTAGCCAGTACTGATCAATAGCTGTTGCATATCCTTATTTATTGATTGAGCTGTTTTTGCTCTATTCTTATGTATTTCTGCATCTATCTTTGCAATTGCATCTCTGAGACCTTCCAGAGTCTTTATTCTGTCTTTTTCCGATTTCTGTCTTTCTGACCAGATATTCAATGCACAATTCTGCTGTGCCTGCGCATCTGATTGCTGCGTAGCTACCATAGACATTGCGCTACTACCGGTTGATAACATTTAATTTCCTCCTTTCATAAATGGAACCCATATACATTTACTTTTACTAATAAAGAAACATAGCTTTTTTATCTCTAATAATAAAATTTAGACAAGTATATAAATCATTAGAGAGTTTAATTTCACTGTACCCACTTACAATAATCCCACTTTAATTATAACACAATCTTTCTAAAATGCAATACAAAGAATGTTACACTTATGTTAACATTATGTTAAAAATTTCATCATAATCAGTTTAAAAAAATCTATAATTAA
>JAKPQU010000421.1 GCA_029555925.1 Bacillota bacterium | reverse complement strand
ACAGGTAAAAGGGTATCCATAAAAAGCTTCTGCCTGGCGGGCTCTGGAGAAGAAAAATTCGTTTTTTCTATAGTGTTAGAAATTAAATAAGGGCTAATTTATTGTCTGTAAAACAAATTAAATAAGGCAAATTATTTTTCTTCGTAAGAGCCTGTCAGGCAGAAGCTGATAAATGGTTACTAATTTACCTGTTACGGTACTTAGTTTTTGATGTAGTAGATACGCAAAGTAATGTATATCTATATTTTATTTTGAAATATTTAGAGGGTGGGCTATCTGTAAAAATCTAGCTAAAAGGAGTAACTCCGCATTTATCTCCCTCTAAGCCTTCAGCTATAGAGGGAGTATTCTGCGGTCTTTCCGATAAAAAATCAAATGGAAAGCAGGAAAAGTTTATTTTCTAACGAAAAATTTTAAAGCTCATTTTTTAAGGAGGAATTATTATGGCAAAAATAGGACTGGATACAAAAGAATATATAACCCAGTTCAGAAGTGTTATGCTGCCGGAATTATTAAAAAACATTGAAAGTAATTTTCCAAAGGCAGAACTGAATAATATATGTATCGAAGCCATACAAGAGGTTTTTCATGCTACAACCATTGCTGCAATGGAAGATTACCTCACATTTGCCCTGGAAAGAATAATAGAAGATAATAACAATAAAATTTATGAAGATCTTGTTAAACTTGGTGTAATAAAAGAAGATAAAGATGTACATCAATAAAAGTCAATTCCAGATTATTGGTTAATAGGAGTAAAAATTTATGGAAGAAAAAATGATAAAAATTACAGAAAAACTAAATAAAAGTGATTATCTGAAGGAAATACCGAAGATATTTAAGAAAATGGAACATAAGACTAGGTGCGAAACAATTGAAGAACTGGGGATCTTGCTCGATAATGAAGATTATGATACCAGATTGAAAGCTCTGAAAGTTCTTTCCGAACTTTCTGTGCCGGAAATTCTTCCTCCTATTATTGATGCTCTGGAAACAGTAAAATTTTACGAGTATGATATAAAGCGAATCTGTGAAAAAAGTTCCAGAAAAAAACAAACCAGAGAAGATAATGTACAGAACCAGGAATTCAAGGATTTAGCTATAAAAACTCTCATAAAATTGAAAAGGCCTGAAGCTGTAGGAATGTTAATGGATTTATATGAGGATCAGGATGATCCGAAGAAACAGAGAATAATTATATTTATCCTGCAGGAACTTGGCACTATCAGTATTACAGAATTAAGAAGAATAAATGAAAGTGAAGAAGAACTTGATAAAATAAAATTAATTATAAAAATTCTCGGTCAAATAGGTACAGAAGAAGCTATGGACGAGCTACTAAATATGATGGATCTGAAGAAAAATAAAGATCTTCACAGAGATATTATATTTGCGATGGAAGCTTTTACATCTCCCAGGATAGCTTCTTTTCTTATTACATCTTTAAGAGAACAGAATAATACTATTGTCAGAATGGCTGCACAGGGATTAAAAAAATACATACATATTCCTGAAGTACAATCACATATTACAAAAGAAATAAAGCAAAGCAATGAAAGAGAAAGAGAAGAAATAATAAAATCTCTCGGATATCTCGAGGATGAAGCCATAATTCCGATACTGCTTGAAAGCATAAAAGATAATTCCAGAGCAGTTAAGATAGCTGTTTTAGAATCTTTGAAAGCTATTAAATACATTAATTCAAGAACTATGGTAGTAAACTGTCTCCTGGGATTGCTGCAATATGAAGACATAAGGTGGGAAATACTGACTGTCTTTGAAAAACTTTCTCCTCCGGAGATTAAAGAACCTTTAATTAAATTACTTGAAGGGGAAACAGCCGAATGCAGAGCCATGGCAAAACATGGAGAGAGAAACTGGGAATGCAGGAAAATAACAGTAAAAATACTCGGTAATATGGGTAATGAAGATGTTATTCCCGTAATTATCAGGGCTATGGATGAGAAACAGTATTTTAACCGTCTCGTAAAACAGCAGAGCTGGACTATACTTATAGAAATTCTGTCCAAGATGCCCTCTGTAGAAGCAATTCCTTATCTTATTAAATCCCTCCAGAATGATCCTTCCAATCTTTACAATCAATCACTCGATGCATTGATTAAACTCGGCGATAAAGCAATACCGTTACTTATAGAATCCTACAAAGGCAATATTCTCAGCAGAAAGCGTATAATGGAAGTTTTCTGTAAAACAGGTGATCTGAGAGCCAAATCGTTGATAATAGAAGCTCTTTCAGATGAAGATGAAGACCTGAGAAGGCTGGCGGTAATTGCTCTTGGAAAAATCGAATGTAATGAAAGATTATCTTTATTCCAGGAATCTATAAAAGATAAATCTCCCAAGGTAAGAGCAACTGCAATAAAGGCCTTGTGGCAGACAGGCGAACGTGTGGAGCCTTCTATTTTCATAGAAGCTCTTAAGGATCAGAAACCTACCGTAAGACAGACTGCCTGTGAAATTCTGGGAGAACTGAAATATATGGAAGCCAAAAAAGCTCTCAGCCAGCTTCTGGAAGATAATTATTCCGAAGTCAGAGAAGAAGCTCAAAAAGCCCTGGAAAAAATTGCAGTTTAATTGTTAGCTGTCAGCCATCAACTATGAGCAGTCAGCTTTTATTATACCTGACAAAATGTCATAAAATCATATGGTTGAAGGTTGAGTGTTGAACTTAAACTCTCAAATCTCAGTTCTCAACCTGGTTTAACCGGAATGAAAATTCCTATCCATTAAATTTATAAAATCAGTAATGGTAAGCTGTATATTCTTACCATAAAAAGGATTATTAAAAAACATGAGTAATATTTTGAAAACGTTAAAAGCAGAGCTTTACAGGTCTTACAAAAAATTGACCATTCAGGATAACCCGTCTCCTTTTTTTATAAGTTACCTGTACAGAAATACATTTGATACGACAATATGGGGTAAGTACGGTGATCTGTTTGAGGCAAACAGCAATAATAATTCAGGCATATACGCAGAGGTAAGAATTGGTTCCCATGAATTTGATAATACTATAAGCGGAGGCCTTTATAAAAATGCCACTTCAGATGATTCCTATTCGTGGATTCCTTCACCTGTAGGGAATTCTTCCGATGGTCTGAAACACACCCTCTGGCGTCTTACCGATTGCAAATACAAGGAAGCTTTAATGGAATATTATCAAAAGAAAAGCCAGATGATAAAGGAAGTCCTGGTTCATAAGGGTAAACTTGATTTTTCCATTGAAAAGCCTTCTGTAAGCAAAGAAAAACTGCCTGAATTAAAACTGCCTCTGAAGAAATGGAAAGATCTTGTAAAAAAACATTCTGCAAGACTCAAGAAGTATAAGGAAGTAAATAATTCCTTTATCTCAATCAATGCAAGAGATGTTCATAAATATTATGTAAATACCGAAGGGAGCGAAATCAGTTCAAAGGAAACAAACATAGGCATAAGAATAGTGGTTCAGGGACTTGCAGAAGACGGAATGCTTGTAGAAAGAGACTGGAACGATATATTTATAAATCTCGAAGAATTTCCCGATGAAGATTTTATTGAAAAAAAGATAGAAACCATCATATATGAACTCTGTGAACTGAAGAAAGCCGAAGTACTTAAACCCTATGTAGGGCCTGCCATATTATTTCCTTCCGCATCAGGCATATTCTTCCATGAAGCCATAGGACACAGGCTTGAAGGAGAAAGACTCCTCAGTCCGGGAGAAGGACAGACATTTAAAGGTAAAATAGGAACCAGAATATTACCTGAATTTATATCCATTCATGACGATCCTCTTATGAAGGAATTTAACGGCAAAAGTCTTTTAGGTTATTATCCCTATGATGATGAAGGCATACCGGCACAGAGAGTCTGCCTTATAGAAAACGGAATTCTGAAGAATTTCCTTCTCTCAAGGGCAGTGGTGGAGGACTTTAAACACTCAAACGGACATGCCAGGGCAACCTATCATGAAGATCCGATAGCAAGAATGTCCAATTTCATAATAACATCTTCCCTTGAATACAGTTATGACAGGCTGAAAGAAATGTTAATCCAGGAAATAAAGGCACAGGGAAAGGAATTTGGCTTGATCATAAAAGAAGCAAAAAGCGGAGAAACAAATACAAATAAATATAATTTCCAGGCTTTTAAAGGACAGCCTACTGTGGTGTACAGAGTGGATCCTGCGACAGGAGAAGAAACACTGGTGAGAGGAACGGAGTTTATAGGGACTCCCCTTACGAGTGTTCAGAAAATTCTTGCCACCGGAAATGATTATAAAAGAGTAAATGCCTTCTGCGGTGCAGAGTCAGGATTTATCTCCGTTTCAACCATATCTCCCACAATACTCATTAAAGAAGTGGAAATGCAGAGAAGCACCGAAACAAATTTACAGCCTCTCATTCTTCCTCCGCCATGGTACAGGAAAGGTTAAAATATGCTGCAGGGGCGCACGGCTGTGCGCCCCTGCAATATTTAAAAATTACAAAAGTATAGTTAACTACTATACTTTTGCAGAATTTTGAAAAACCGCTACCCCGTAGGGGCGCACGGCCGTGCGCCCCTACAAGGTGGCATAAGGCTTTGTGTAAAAAATGCAAAAGTATAGTTAAAGAACATCTGAAGAAATCAGGGCTTGATTTATCGCCGGCTATACTGAAAGGTATTATGAATGCTCTGTCAGAGAGAGATGAGACAGCAGATGTCTGTAAAGACAGTAAAGGCAACGATGAACCTGATGCCACCCTGAGAGATACGGAGAATGTGCCTCTTAAGAAGAATATAGATGAATATTTTAAAAGGGAGGTATTGCCTCATGTGCCGGATGCATGGATAGATGAGAAGAAAACTAAAGTTGGGTACGAGATAAACTTCACAAAGTATTTTTATAAATATAAACCTCTCAGGAACCTTTCTGAAATAAAAGCAGATATACTGGCACTGGAACAGGAAACAGAGGGACTTCTCCAGGAGATATTAAAATAAGAGGTATCTATTGTGGGAAAGAAACGTGTAAAAGATAAAGACAAACAGGATTTAATGCCTGTAATAAATACATCCGATTTGGACAAACTTTTTAATGATATTAAGTCTCTCATTGAATCTTCCAGAACAAGAGTTGCTCTGTCTGTTAATTCTGAAATGGTTATTTTATACTGGAATGTTGGCGAGAGAATAAGGAAGAATATACTGGGACAGGAACGAGCAGAATATGGGAAGCAGGTAATAGATAAACTCTCTGTAAAGCTGATACAGGAATATGGGCAGGGGTTCAGCAGGACTAATCTGTTTAATATGGTGCGTTTCTCAGAGGTTTTCCCAGATAACAAGATTGTCCAGACAGTGTCTGGACAATTAAGCTGGTCTCATTTCTGCCAATTAATGTACCTTAATGACCCTCTATCACGGGATTTCTATACTCAAATGTGCCAGATTGAAAGATGGAGTGTCCGTACCCTCAACAAAAAAATCCAGGGCATGTTATATGAGAGGACAGCTATAAGCAGGAAGCCAGAGGAACTGATAAAGCAGGAGTTAACTGCCCTTAAGGAAACGGAACAGATGTCTCCTGACCTTATTTTCCGGGACCCTTATATGCTGGACTTCCTTTGCCTTACTGACACATACAGTGAACATGACCTGGAAAGTGCCATACTCAGAGAGATTGGAGATTTCCTTATGGAGCTAGGGAAAGACTTTGCTTTTATTGCCAGGCAGAAGAGAATCACCATTGATAATGAGGATTATTATATAGATTTACTCTTTTATAACAGGCGGTTAAGACGTCTGATAGCTATAGATTTGAAACTTGGCAGGTTTAAAGCCTCGGATAAGGGACAGATGGAGTTATATCTCAGGTGGCTTGATAAGTATGAACGGCAGCCATGGGAAGAGTCTCCTCTCGGGCTTATCCTGTGCGCCAGTAAATCTGTGGAGCATATAGAGTTGTTACAACTGGAACAGAGCGGTATAAGGGTAGCAGAATATCTGACGGAACTGCCTCCAAGAGAGGTAATGCAGAAGAAGTTATATGAGGCCATTCATACAGCAAGGGAAAGGCTTATTATAGATAAGAAAAATAATGGATATAAGAATGAAGGATAATCTGATTAATCACCATCGTCATTCAATTAGATTAACAGACTATGATTATTCAAAATCAGGATTATATTTTTTGACTATATGTACAAAAGATAAGGAATTATTATTTGCATTGATAGAAAATGATGAAATGATTTTAAATGAATATGGCAAAATTGTCCGGGAAGAATGGCTTAAATCCCGGGAGATCAGGAAAGAAATTGAATTAGATAAATTTATTATTATGCCCAATCATATTCATGGGATAGTGTTCTTAAAATCAAAAAAATCATTATGCAACAACAGTGTAGGGGCGCACGGCCGTGCGCCCCTACGTTGTTTTAAACGTGCACCAGTTCCGATAAAATCAATTCATAAAGAAATCCTGATACCAGTTCAAGACAATTCAATCTGGAGTTACGCATTAATTGTCTGTCATCCCCGCGAAAATGGTAATCCATAAGCTTTTCATAGATTTCCAGTAGTTTCCCCATACAGGGAATGAAAAATGTCATTTAAAATTTTAGCAATTAAACCTCTTAATTGACAAAATTAAAGAAAAACATAGAAAATTGCAGAAAATTGCAGTAAATCAATTCTAATCCTTTTTAATCAGACTTGATTTTCCTATGGTCATATTTTAAAATACATTTTACTTAGCAATCAAACAATTAGACTGCCAAAAATTAAAGGAGGTTTGAATTATGAATTTAGTACCATTAGGAGATCGATTAATAGTAGAACCCAAAACTCACGAAGAAAAGACTGCAAGCGGATTATATCTGCCTGATACTGCTAAGGAGAAACCACAGGAAGGTAAAGTCCTTGCTGTAGGCGAAGGAAAACTCACTGAAGAAGGTAAGAAGCTCCCGATGCAGGTAAAAATTGGAGATTCTATTATATATGGCAAATATTCCGGAACAGAAGTGAAAATAGACGGGAAAGAATATCTTATACTCAGCGAAAAAGACGTATTGGCTATAGTTAAATAAAATTATTAATTTGAAGGAGGCATAATATAATGGCTGCAAAACAAATAGTATATGACGAAAAAGCAAGAAGAGCTTTAGAACGAGGAGCAAATGCTCTGGCAGATGCTGTTAAAATTACCCTTGGTCCACGCGGACGCAACGTGGTAGTAGACAAAAAATTCGGTTCCCCCGTAATAACAAAAGATGGTGTTACAGTGGCAAAAGAGATAGAATTGGAAGATCCCTTTGAAAATATGGGAGCACAGCTTGTAAAAGAAGTGGCTTCCCAGACCAACGATGTCGCCGGTGACGGTACAACTACAGCAACAGTCCTTGCCCAGGCTATGATAAGAGAAGGTATGAAAAACGTAGCAGCAGGAGCAAACCCGATGGGTTTAAAGAAAGGTATAGATAAAGCTGTAGAAGTAGTAGTAGAAGAAATAAAGAAACTCTCCGTAAATGTAGAAACAAGAGAAAAAATAGCCCAGGTTGCATCAATTGCTGCCAACAACGATAGTTCTATCGGAAATATCATAGCAGATGCAATGGAAGCCGTAGGTAAAGACGGAGTCATTACAGTAGAAGAATCTAAAACAATGAAAACAAGCCTTGAACAGGTCGAAGGTATGCAGTTCGACAAAGGTTATATTTCTCCGTATATGGTAACAGACCCTGAAAATATGGAAGCAGTTCTTGAAGAGCCATATATTCTGATCTGTGAAAAGAAGATCTCTGCTATAAACGATCTTCTTCCCATACTCGAACTCATTGTTCAACACAACAAACCATTGCTCATAATAAGTGAAGATGTTGAAGGTGAAGCCCTTGCAACAATGATAGTCAACAAACTCAGAGGCACTCTCACATGTGTGGCAGTAAAAGCCCCCGGATTTGGTGACAGAAGAAAAGAAATGCTGAAAGATATAGCCATACTCACAAAGGGTCAGGTAATATCTGAAGAACTCGGTCTGAAACTGGAAAATACAAAATTGGAAATGCTCGGCCAGGCCACAAGAGTTAAAGTGTCCAAAGAAAATACCACAATAATCGAAGGCAAAGGCGAGCCCGAACAGATTAAAGCCAGAATAGACCAGATAAAAAGAGCAATAAAAGAATCAGATTCTGATTTCGACAGAGAAAAACTCCAGGAAAGACTTGCAAAATTAGCAGGCGGAGTAGCAGTCATAAAAGTTGGCGCAGCCACCGAAACAGAACTGAAAGAGAAAAAACACAGAATGGAAGATGCCCTCTCTGCAACCAGAGCAGCAGTGGAAGAAGGCGTTGTAGCAGGCGGCGGAACAGTCCTCATCAATTGTCTCCCTGCTCTTGAAAAAATTGAAAAACCATCAGATTTAAATAAAGAAGAATCTCATGAATTTGAAGTAGGTGTTCATATCGTAAAGAAAGCCCTTGAAGAACCTACAAGACAGATTGCAATAAATGCCGGTGAAGAAGGTTCCGTAATAGTTCAGAAAGTAAAAGCCATTCATACGGAAAACGGTAAAGTAGGACATGGATACGATGCACAGAAGGGTGATTACACCAGTATGTTCGAAAGAGGTATAATCGATCCTGCAAAGGTTACACGTTCAGCTCTCCAGAATGCATCAAGTATTGCATCTATGTTACTTACAACAGAAACCCTTATCACCGATGTTCCTGAAAAGGAAAAAGGTGGAATGCCGGGCGGAATGCCTCCAGGTGGAATGCCGGGCGGAATGGGCGGAATGTATTAATCCCTTAATAAAAAAAACAGGCCGTGAGGCCTGTTTTTTTTTTATTAATATAATTTTATTTGCTATTCACTGTGTTAGATGATATAATTTTCACATCAATATTTATTTGTATCTATCTTTGAGAAGGGAGCATATGCCTTTATAGCATAAGTATTTATGGAATTAGAAATATTTATTGATAAAAAAGGAGACAGTTTTAAACAAGATTTTACTGAAGATTTTGAACTTGAATGCCCTTTTTGCTTTATAATAAATAAATATATAATAAGCAAACCCGGTGATTTATACTGCAAAAATTGTAAAGAAATTTTAGTCTCTTTAGTGGATAGAAATATTATATTAAAAGCAGAAAATAAAAAAGAAGAAAAGAAAAGAGAAAGACCGGTTCATGAATTAATAGATATTCTTCTTAACGGAGAATTTCCCAATGATAGGAAAGAAGCAGCCGTAAGTCTGGGAGAAACAGGTGATATGGCCTGTGTACAGAGCCTTATTCAGGCCAGTATGAGGGACAATAAAAAATATGTTCGCGATGCTGCCCTTAAAGCTTTGAGCCGTCTTAAAGAAGTCCAGGAAGAAAAAGAAAAAGCAAAAGATATAAAACAATTCTTTAAAGATGTTAAAAGTGAAGAACCGGAAGAAGATATTCAAGGCAGTAAAAAGACCCTTCTGAATAAATTACTCTCAGCTTCAGATATGAAACGAATTTCACTGGTCAAGCAATATAAAGATAATTTTGACAATGATTTTTTTATATTTCTTGAGGAAGAAAAAAACAGAGCCATCGAAAACGGTGATCAAAGAAACTCAAATAACCTTGCCTATATTTCTCAAATACTGGAAAATCTGCATATAAAGCCACAGGAAGAAATTCCACAGGAAGAAATCCCACAGGAGCCGGAAATTATTGAAGAGTTTTTTGAGTCTGAAGAAGAACAGAAGGATGAATTTTTAGAACAACTGGCTTCATCCTCAAACATGGAACTTATTATGCTTGTAAAAAATAATAAAGATAAATTAAATAATGAATTTTTCAGGATGCTTGATAGAGAAATAAAAAAAGCTATGGCAATCGGTAATAAGGAAAGAGTGGACAGCCTGAGCTATATATCTCAAATCCTGGATAATCTCAGGGTAAAACAGACAGAAGAAATATATGAAGAAACACAACAGGACATTCACCGGCCGGACATGGAGATTACAGAAGGAAGAGAGGAATTTATCGAAGAAACGCCTCCTGATCATCCCCGGGAAGATATAGAACTTTTAGAACAACTGACTTCATCTTCAGATCTGGAACTTATTATGCTCGTAAAAAAGAATAAAGAAAAATTTACCGGTCAATTCTTTAACATGCTCGATGAAGAAAAGAGGATGGCCCTTGCAGGTAACAATCAAGAAAGAGTGGACAGTTTAAGTTATGTATCCCAAATCCTTGATAATCTCAATGTAAAACCTGTTTCAGAAGTAGCAGAGGAACCGTTTCAACCTTCTCAGGAAATTATATTTTCTCAGGAAATTATACCATCGACAGATACAGCCATTCAGGAAGAAACAATCCCTTCTCATGTCGGTCCACCTTCCCCTCCCCCGGTACAGGCTGTTGATGAGGAGCAGCAAATTAAAATACTGGAAAAATTAATTTTATCGTCAGGTCTGGAACTTGTAGGCATTGCCAGGGCATTCAAGAAAAAAATTAATCTATATTTCTTCACTATTCTGGAAGAAGAAATACAGATCGCCCAGTATGATGGTAATCAAGATCTGCTGGACAAATTATTGCATATAGCTCAGGTTCTGGAAGATCTGGAAATCCGTCAGGAACTTCAGGATCAATTGGAAATAGAAACAAAACAGACGAGGGAATTAAAAGAAGAAAAACCTGCTATAGAAGAACCGCCGGAAGAACCTCCGCAGGAAGAAGACGAGCTCAGCATAGAAGAACCGACGGAAGAACCTCCGAAGGAAGAAGACGAACTCAGCATAGAAGAACCACCGGAAGAACCTCCGAAGGAAGAAGACGAGCTCAGCATAGAAGAACCGCCGGAAGAACCTCCGAAGGAAGAAGACGAGCTCAGCATAGAAGAACCGCCGGAAGAACCTCCGCAGGAAGAAGACGAGCTCAGCATAGAAGAACCGCCGGAAGAACCTCCGCAGGAAGAAGACGAGCTCAGCATAGAAGAACCGCCGGAAGAACCTCCGCAGGAAGAAG
>JAKPQU010000381.1 GCA_029555925.1 Bacillota bacterium | reverse complement strand
ATAATTGCCAACGGATATTTCCCAGGTGGAAGCGCTTTGAACAATTATATGTATAATACACTGGTAAAATACGAACAATCTCTGAGAGGTAATGCTTCGACAACACCTGGTCCTGTACAGAAGGTTTCAGGTGACATATATGCCCCTGATATACTCATAACAGGCGCCCTTGTCGTTACAGATCCGAATAATCTGGACGGTACAGGCCCTGTCAATCCTGATGCCGGAAATATAAAAATAAAGCTCGTCAGTCCAAAGGACAAAGGAGATTTTACTATAATTCATTCCAGAAATTACGAAAAACTTCTTGCTTCATCTGAAATAAAGACAAAAATAGTAGTTAATACGTGGGAAGAATTACATTAAAACTTTGAAACAAGTTCAACCTTTTTATTGGGTTCCGGGTTTAATCTTCTTAATCCGACACCCGGAAACAACTACCACAAAACAGTAATCAATCAGGGGCATATTTACCGTTATCAGTAATTAGAGTTAAAAAATTAAAAAACAACTTTGAATCTCCTGATCCTTCCGGCATATCCCTTGAGAGGTACACTTTCTAGTTCCTGAAATTTTATCTGTGAATGTTTCAGTATATTATATGTATATTCGGAAACCAGTATTTCTCCGGGAGCAGCACAGGAACAAAGCCTGGCAGACAGATTTGTAGCATCTCCTATGGCGGCATATTGAAGATATTCATCATCGCCTATATTACCTACAAAAGACATACCTGTGTTTATTCCGATTCCTATATCTATTGTGATTTTTCCTGCTTTCCTCCACCTGCTATTAAGTTCTCTTACCGCTTTTTGCATATCTATTGCAGCAAGGACTGACATAAGGGCATGATCATCTCCCGGCACAGGCGCCCCCCATATGGCCATAAGGGCATCTCCTATATATTTTTCAAGGGTTCCGTCTTTACTGAAGACTATTTTTACCATAGGCGGAAAATATTCATTGAGCATATTGGCCACTTCTACGGGATTTTTCTTTCCCGAAAGTTCCGTATAATTTCTTATGTCACTGAAAAGAATTGTCACACACATTTCTTCTCCTCCCTTGCCCACATATGCAGGTTCCCTGATAAGAGTATCAATGGTATTGGGAGAGAAGAATCGCTCAAAACGGCTTCTTACCTTTGCGTCATCCTCTATTTTTTGATGAAGGAGAGAATTCTCCACAGCTACGGCTGCCTGTGCAGTAAAGGCAGTAACGAATTTCAAATCTTCCTCTGTAAATCTGTCAACAGGCCTCTGAGCATCCGCATATAAAACACCTAAAAGATTATCCTGTGTTTTCAGGGGGACACAGACACATGTTCTTATGCCATGAACCTTCACACTCATGGCACTTTTAAAGTGTTCATCCTTCAGGGCATCTTTAACCAGTAATCCCTCTTCTTCCAGCAATACCTTATTTATTATGCTCATACTAAATACCGGTTCCTCTTCTCCCTGAAGGTCATAACGCTTTCTAAAAATTTTATATTTAAAAACCGGTTCCAGATGTGCTGTTTTTATAACATTACCGGAAATATCCCTGTCCAGTATCCATATGGCTGCCCTGTCAAGATCCATTATTTCAAATAAAACAGACAGTATTTCTTCTATCTTAACTTCTATCCTTTCCGGTTTGCTCAGAGCAGTACTGGCTGAAAGTAAAATCTCCAGTTTTTTCTTATCTCTCTGGTGTTCTTCTCTGTCTGAAAGTTTCAATGTAGAAAGCCATTTTGTTTTATCGTGACTCAGAAAATCCTTTATATTTGCTGCCATACCGACAGATACCTTTCTGTCAATAATATGGGTTTCACTGAGTTCTGTTTTTTTCTCTTCTATTTTCCTGTCATTTTCATCGACGAGGTAGAACTGAATCCTGTCTCCATTTTTAAGGATTGCTCTTGTTATACGTTTACCGTTAACATAGGTGCCTGCAGTACTGTTCAGGTCGGTAATATATAACAGCCCGTCGATTAAATCTATAGTGGCATGATGGCGCGATACTTTGGCATCATTTACTATTATATTGTTGTTTTTATTTCTCCCTATACCTGTAGAAGATGAAGAGAGAATAAAAGTGTTACCTTTTAAAGGTCCTTCATAACCCGTTAATTTACATACAGGTCTGTTATTCTGATCATATTCTTCCGAAAATAAAAACATATAATATTCACCTTCATTAAAAATTTATAAGAGCTCAGTTTAAGAGTTCAAATAGTACCGGTCAAATTTTATTAGAATTACATAATAAATATCATAAAATATGGCCTGTAATCTTTAGTTGATAACCGATAGCTAACTGCTGAACCATTATTAAAATCCAAGAAACTTATTTGACATTCCTATTAAAAATCTTATTATTCCTCCTATGGCTACAATAACGGCTATTATCCATAAAAGAGTTATTGCAGATAAAACAGTAGCAAAAACCGGTTGTTCTTTTTTATATAGATAAAGGGAAAAAAATCCCAAAGGTAGCCATCCGACTGATATCAGAGGTATAACTATTACAGCAGGTATTAAAGCCGGCTTATCCCATATTGGATTACCTGTTGCATCAAAGTAATAAACTATTACTGTTGAACTGACCAGACATAAAATAACAGTTATTATAAGAGGTAATGTTGAAAATGACTGGTTCATAAGTTTATACCATAATTTACTCTGTTCGTAACAGGTTTAATCCATAGGCACCACGCATTACGATTTACCCATTACTATGAAATTAACTATAATTTATCTATAATATTCAACTTTTAAAAAATTAAATCCTGCTTATTGTATTACGATTATAAAAAGCATATAATAATCAGTGACCAGTGACCAGTGACCAGTTATAGTTAGTTTCATAACTATCAATAAATAATGACCTCTATAACCGGTAACCAGTAACTGGTAACTGATAACTGATAACTGTAAAAGGAGCAATTATGTCCGAAAAATCTCTTTCTCAAAAGGTTCTTTCTGTTGCCCTGAAATGGGAAGGTAAAGAATTCAACCCCGGCCAGAACGAGCAGTGTGCTTATTTTGTAAGAAAGATTTTTTCTCTTGCAGGTATAGAGCTTGGCGTTACAGAAAAACCTTCCGACAATTATTTCCCTACTGATGAAAGTTATGCCAATTCCCTTGCAGGAGATGATATAGGGACAAAAATCGACAGAGTCTCGGACCTTGTGCCGGGAGATATAGTTTTCTTTAAGAATACTTATGGTAACTGGCCTGATGGAACAATAACTCATACAGGAATTTACTGCGGCAACGGAGAATTCATTCACAGATCTACTATCGACGGCCCTGTAGAGAAGCAATCTCTTGCTACATATCATAAGGGGGAAAAATTCTTTGAAGGTAGAAGAATAGAATTTGATAAATTCTCTGTATAAATTTTATTCACCTTTTATTCAAAATATTTGTTTCCACTATAGAAATATAGTATAATGTAAAATAACTTACCGGTTAAGAGGGGATGTTAAGTATAATGTTACCTTGCCTTAAATGTAAACACCAGAATTCTATCCTTCAACCTTTCTGTAATGAATGTGGTAATCGGCTGGGAAATCTTGGCCTCCGGCAGGAACTGGCAGAAATGGATGTGAAGCTCGGTAAAATAAAAGAAGCGATTCAGCAATTTAAAGATCTGGCAGAAGAATATATAGCTGTTGATAAATACGAAGACGTTAAAAATATCATTAAAAACCTTGTACGTATAGCTCCTGACGACGTAGATTCCTATCGTATCATGGGAGATATGCATTTCAAACAGGGATCTTTTGATCATGCAGAAAAATATTATAGAGATGTTTTGAAGCGTGAGATTTCAAATATAACTGCTCTTATTAAACTTGGAGAGACCCTTTCTAAAAAAGGTGATCAGGCTTCCGCTATTATAGCCTACAGAAAGGTAATCAAGATTGATCCCAATGTACCTGAACCTTATGAATTCCTGGTAGAAATGGATTCTGTAAAGGAAAATAAGAAAGAAGCTATAGGTTTTTATGATAAACTTGTAGAAATATATAGTAAAAGAGGCAATCAAGAAAAGGTTCAGAAGTATTCGACTCTTTCTTCTGAACTATCTGGCAAAAAAAATACTTCAAAGATTATACCGGTAAAGGAAGATCCTGTTGAGAGTGATGACGATACCCCTCCTCCGGAAGATATGGAAGTAATAGGTCTTCATTTACCTGCTATAGAACTTTCATTCAGTGAAGACGAAGTAGATCCTTTTGCACCTTCTCTTGCCAGTCCCGCTCCTGCCAAGGTTTCAACAGAAAAAGCACCAGAGGTAAAAGAGAAAAAAGAGCCTTACGTTGATCAGATCCCTGACAGAACAGATATGTATATATATATAGTCAGAGAACATGAAGATTATAATAAACGTTATCTTGCCATATCAAATCTAAAGCCTTCAGACGGAGAAAAAGTAGTAGAAGTACTGGTAGAAGCTCTTAAGGATCCGAACAGAACAGTAAGGACTCAGGCTGCTATTACGCTTGGGAAAACCGGAGATAAAAGAGCCTTGTATGTAATTATGGAAGGTCTGGAAAAAGACGAAGATCCTGCTATCAGAGAAACATGCGCATCCATTCTGGGAGAAATGATGGATCCGAGAGCTATAGATCTATTGATAAAGGCCCTGAAAGATAAAGACAGTTTTGTCTGCAGTGCAGCTTTTACAGGACTGGCCAGATTTAATGATCCCAGAATAATAGATCCTATAATAGAATATGCTGAGTCATGTGACAAATCTCAGTGGCCTTCCGTAGTTCCGATCCTGGCAACAAAAGGTGATAAGAAAATAGTAAAACCCCTTTATAAAATATTTGATAAAGCTACAGATATTGATCTCAAAATAAATATAATTTCTATTTTAACAGAAGACGCATATAAGGAATCTCAAACAGTTGATTTACTTATAGGAGCTTTGAAAGATAGTAATAGTAAATTAAAAATAAGTGCTATAAAAGCCCTTGGAGATATGGGGGATAAAAAAGCTATAAAACATTTATGTGACTATTTGACAGAAAAAGATCAGGAAATCTGTAGAGCTGCAGATGAAGCTCTTGCAAAACTGGGCTATAAGAAAACAGCTCTTACAAAACTAAAAGCTATCTTCTTTAAAAAATATTAACTGACCGGTAAATCAGAATTTTTTGAATGAGTTTTCACTTCACCGTTATAAATTGGCATTTTGCCTGAATGCTATCGCTGTTATTATCTGTCAATTTCACAGGCTTTTCTGCCGATGGATTTATCTTAAACAAACGTATATTTCCCTGTTCAAGTGCCTGAAAAACTATATATTTTCCGTCACATGTCCAGGAGGGGCAGGCACTCTCTTTAAAACCTGTATTGATTTTCTTCTGTCCCCCCTGTGACAGAGTATATAGACTCCACAGGCCGTTGCTGTTTCCGCAGAAAACAATCTTTTTTCCGTCTGGTGATATGGAAGGAAAAGATTTTTCAAAACCGCTGTGGGTTAATATTTTAAGATTTTTACCGTCTATGTCCATACTATAAAGTTCGCTGTTACCGTCTCTCTCTCCTACAAATATGAATTTTTTTCTGTCAGGGTACAGGACGGGGTGAATAGCCAGAGCAAAATCAGCTGTAAGAAGGGAAAGTTTTTTTGTATCAAGAGCCATTCTGTATATGGCAGGTTTCCTATCACGGAAGGATTGAAATATAATATTATTCTTATCTATAAAACATGGCATAATATCATTACTTCCGCTGTTTGTTATTCTTTTTTCACCAGTGCCGTCAAGGTTTATTGTATAAATACTCCATATTCCGTCCTTATTTCCTGAATATATTATTTTCATTCCGTCAGGAGATATGGCAGGGAAAGCTTTTTCGTATTTTTCTTTTGTTATTTTATAAAGCTCGGAACCGTCAGGATTAATGGTATATATATTCATAAAACCATCAAGATCGGATACGAATATTACTTTTTCTCTTGATTTAACAGTACTAAAAGGAGTAGAAGAAATATGAACTGTCGGCGTAGCTAACGGTTTAATCTGCTGTGCGGGAGTTATGACGGGGACAGGGGTAATCTGTGGTGCAGCAGGTGAAGGCGTAAATGTGGGAAGAGATGCAAAAGTGATATCTTCTCTGTTTAAAATACCATTTTTTCCTGTACTTATTATAAAATGTTCAGACCCTTTTTCTTCATGCTCCCATATTAATTGATTTAGAAAAGAAACATATTTATCACGGGATATTACATCGCCGTTTTTATTAAACATAGTTTTTACTATAATATTTTTTCCATCTTTAACATATTTTTCTATCTGTAAATAACCTTTTTCGACTGGTTCCGTATATATATCCATAGAAGAAAGCTTATCTTTTAATAAATTCATTTCCTTAAGGATGTCTGATACTGTAAGATGTTTCATTTCTACTGTGCCGGCATAGGTATAAATAAGATTACACAGTACTAAGACACTAGTAAAGAATATAAGGCACAACGTTTTTTTCATAAATACCTCTCTTGTTTTTTACTATAAAAATACAAAAAATTATATAATACCTTCAGGAGAATTACAAGTATTTTATAGTAAAAAGTGAAAAGTGAAAAGAACAGGACATTACTCACTGTTCACTACTCACTTTTCACTCCTTAAAATTAAAAACCTCTTTTATTTATTTTGCTTTCGGCGGTACAGGGGGTACAGCCGGAGGAACAGCTTTTTTCACCTGTGGTACCGCCATAGGCGGAAGAGAATTCTGTGACTTATCGGTAATACTCTGCTTCATCTTCTGCCGTAAAGCTTCTACCTGAGGGTCACGGGTCTGTGTGCTTTCAAGTTTATGAAGTTGTTCGCTTAACTTATCGGAAAGGAACATACCTATAAGGCCTTCTATAAGATTACCACTGCCTCCCTGCCCTGTTCCTCCGAAGATTATTTTCGGAACTACGTCAACATGAGCCGTCTCAATAGCTTCTGCAAACCTGTTCATTACCTGCTGCATAACCTGGAATTGAGGGCCTCCGTAGGCTCTTACCTGTTCTTCTGTTGCCATAGCCTGTGCTATACCGATACGGGCTACTTTTTCAGCTTCGGCTTCTGCCATGATACGAATCTTTTCTGCTTCGGCTTCTGCAAGGGCACGTATCTGGTTTGCCTGCTGAAGTGCTTTCTGATATTCTGCTTTACCCTGGTTTGTCTGGACTGTAATGCTTAATTCAGACTCTGTCATTACCTGCTGCTGACCTGCACGGGCCTGGGCTTCACGGAGTTCCCTTTCTTTCTGGGAAGCTTTTTCCTGCTGAGAATATGTCTCTACCTGTTCTTCCGCAATCTGTCTGTCACGAAGCTGGGCAAGTATGTTTTCTATCTTGTTGTCACCGGGAGATGATGCAGGTGTACCTATAAGCACTTCTTCCAGTTCCAGATTATAATGGCTGAATTTTTCTTTCATTTCTTCACTTGAAATCTGTTGTATGGAACTTCTATCCTGAAGCAACTGAATAAGGGTACGGGTCTGTCCTATATTTTTAAAGTAAGCACCGACCATAGGGTCAAGGGTCTGTTCTACCAGTTTCTTTATATCTCCAAATCTCTGTATTACGAGAGGGGCTTTTCTGTAATCTATATGAACCACTACGGAAAGAGGGAGAGTCGGCTCAAAGGCATCTTTCGTAATAAGAGAAATTTCTGCCAGATTTTCATCAAATTTATGAGAACCTGTTTCCCGCCTGTTCCATTTTAAAATAATATTGGTAGTAGGTACAGTAATTACCTTTCCTGCATAGGTATTAAAAGCATATTTGCCCGGCATTAAAGGAGTATTCCATACACCTCTGTTTCCCTTTGATGCCAGTTCACCGTGTTTATAATCGGCTCCGGAAAGATCCTCACCGGTAGAACCTGTATAAGAAACTACAACTCCTACCTGACCGACTTCAATAACGGTTTTCGGTATCATTTCAACTGTAGCGAAAAGTCTGTTAATATAGTAAGTACCTTCTACCAGTGTCTGGTATTGTCTGCCTCTCATACCGCCTGCGATTAAAAATTTATCCGGGTCCTGGAAATTATTATGATAAGATTCGACATCTTCCGGATCCTGCCCTACGACAGGAGCAATCAATTCACCCTGAGGCATGGAAGGGCCGTCATGAACCGTTACAATGCCAACCATATCATCAGAATCCTTTATAACTACCGGTCTATATCCGTCTCTTTCCAGTATTACTAAAGACATATTTTTTACAACTTCTTCTTCTTCACGGCTCAGAGGAAGATAATAAACCTTTTCTTCCGTAAAGACCATGAACTGTGCCAGGTTTATCGCATAGGTTCCTTCACGGAGTATCTGCCTCTGCGGTCCACGCTGTCCTCCGTTGCGAAGAAAACTTTCCACATCCTGAAAATCTTTTGCCTGTAAATTGCAGGCCAGAGTCTGAGTAGGGCTTAAAGGCTGGCCGTCTCTTGCGAACACATAGCCTATTTTCCCCTGAGGGATTGTCACAAGTTGAGCCGTATGAACAAAGTCACGGAAAGGCATGAGAGGGTGAATGCCTCCGCGCAATACATGTGGTTGAAAGCCTGCCTCTCCGGACATTGCAATAAAACCACTCTTAATAGAACCGCCTATACGTCTTTCCAGAATTCCTATCTGATTGTTCGGTATTATGCGTATAAAGTAAGTCGTTATAATCTTTACTATAGCATAAAGTAAAATAAGCCCTCCAAAAATAATGAATAAAAGTAATCCTCCCATAATACATCTCCTTTTAAAAATAAACTTTTACCGGCCACTTATTAACCTGAGTATAAGCATGTAATAAAGGTCTTACTCCAGCGACTCGTCACGAGAGCAGTTATTATTATCTATGCTCACCTCAGTAAAACCCATGCAAAAAATCCTCTTCACCTCCTTATTCTGACTATCAGCTACGGCTCAATAAAAAATATTTCGATAATGTAGGATATAACTCCTTCTTCTTGAATAAAGGATTGGTGGAAATATGACATAAGAAAGGCTGATGGTTTCATGTCAGTAATCTGTACAGGATGCAACATGGAAAACGATGATGATTTACAATACTGTACCGGGTGCGGTAAAAATCTGGATAAAAAAAGTCTCAGAAAAAACAGTTCTGCCACCGGCCTGTTGCTGGACAGGAGGTATGAAATAAAAGAACTTATAAAATCAGGTGGTATGGGGGCTGTATATAAAGCCTTCGACAGACGTCTCAGAAGAATCTGTGCTGTCAAAGAAATGCTCTCTTTTCACAGAGGACAAAAGGAACAGGAATATGCCGTAAAGAGATTCGAAGAGGAAGCATTTATACTGTCAAATCTAAAACATGATAACCTTCCTGTAGTTTATGATTATTTTATTGAGTCAGAGAAATATTATCTTATCATGGATTTAATTGAAGGAGAAGACCTGGAAACGTTACTTAAAAGAGACGGGAATCCCGGATTTCCTGAAGATAATGTTCTGCAATGGGCAAAGGATATATTAAATGTCCTTGTATATCTCCATGGCAGGAATCCTCCCATAGTTTACCGTGATATAAAGCCCTCCAATATTATGGTCAGAACTGACGGCCGTATTATGTTAATAGATTTCGGAATAGCCAGAACATTGCAGGAGGAAGATGGAGGGAACAGAACAATTATAGGGACTGCCAGCTATGCTCCTTTAGAACAGTATCAGGGCAGGGTTGAGCCAAGGAGTGACCTTTACGCCCTTGCTGCAACTATGAATCATCTGCTGACCGGTAAAGAACCTGTGCCTCTGGCACATGAACAATCTATTGCTCCCAACATTTCCGAAGGTTTAAAACAGGTTCTTATGAAGGGATTGGGAGAGAAACCAGAAAATCGCTTCTCCAGTGCAAAAGAAATGTTGAGTGCTTTAACGTCCCTGGAAATGATTCATATGCATAAACCTGTCATAGAAAACACTCCTGTGCCATCTCTGAAACAGGCAGTTAAATATATATTTTCAAAGAAATGGGGCACAGCCGGTACAGGGTACGGACAGTTTTACTCACCTAAAGGCATCAATACAGACTTACAGGGATATATTTACGTACTGGACCCGGACAATAAAAGTGTCCAGAAATTCGATTCCGATGGGAATGTGCAATTCAGATTACATCTGGACGATTATGACTCTGTAGAACTCGACCTTTCTCCCGGTATCGCAATAGATTCTGCGTCTATGATTTATATTGTAGATACAGGTAATGATATGGTCAAAAAATTCGATTCTTCCGGTAAGTTTCTATTAAAATGGGGAGGCTTTGGCACAGATAACGGACAGTTTCACAGTCCCTGCGGTATTGCAATAGATTCCTCAGACAGAATTTATGTAGCAGATACCAGAAATCATCGAGTTCAGATCTTCGATTGTCAGGGGAATTTTATTATGACATTCGGTCTTTACGGAACTGAAGATCATGAATGTTATTATCCTAAAGGAATAGCAACAGACAGAGAGGGTAATATTTATATAACCCATGCAAAAAAAAATCGCATACAGAAGTTTGACTCTCATGGTAATTTCATTATGAAATTTGGTTCTAAAGGCTCAGGAGACGGACAATTCGACGATCCGAATGACCTGCATGTAGATTCTTTAGAAAATATCTATGTAGCAGATACATTAAATAATCGTATTCAGAAATTTGACAGAAACGGCAATTTTATTATGAAATCCGGTAAATACGGTGCAGGCGATGGAAATTTTAAAAATCCTCATGGTATTACACTTGACCGGCAGGGAAATATTTATGTGGCAAATACAGGCAATAAGAGGATAGAGAAATTTTCTCCTCTGTAAAGATAGTGTTTTTTTACGACAGGTACTTTCACTTTTACTGAAAATTGTAATTAATTTTGTAAATCTATTAATCAGTGAATAGTGAGTAGTGAAAAGTAAGTAAAGCCCATTTTTTCGCTTTCACTCTGAATATTCTGTGATAAAATTCTTTTTCCATTGTATATGAAATCACCTGTCGTTTTTAAACACAATTTATAGTGTATTTCATAACTTATTAGAATTTAAGTCGTCGTGACGCGTAACGCGCGACGCGTGACGGGTTTAATCCCTGCGCATCACGCATTACGCTTTACACATTACGAGGTCATTATTTATAGATAGGTATGAAACTAACTATAACGTCATAGTAATATCCATTTTCTCTTTACTTTTTTTTATTTTCCGTGATATTATATAGTAATAAGAGTTTAAATTATTTAGATAAACTGCATCTACTTAATTTTCATATAAAGCCTTATTTTACGCCATTAAAAATGGAAATTCCTATACCTTAAATTTATATAAGGGAGATTGGTCAATATGATAGGTACAATAACGTCCAAAATAAGTCAATATGTAAGTCCCGGCCAAAATAAAGAAGCAGGAGAAAAAAAGACTGTCCCTCCAGAGCAAAAACCGGTTGAAAGTCCACAGGTTCCTGCAAGTGATTCTTTTTCTGTAGAAAATAAAATTGCAAAGCCTTCCAGCGATCCTGCAGGTTCAAAAGAGTTTGTAGGAGTTCAGTCCAGTCTGGCCCAGGAAGTGACAGGTTCTCAATCCGGTGGTACAGCGAGGGAATACTCTGCCGAACTAAAAACCGAAGGAGCTCCTGTTGAAAAGCCGGGAGCACCTATGGACAGGAACAAATCTGTTGATATAATCGGGAATACGCCTGAAGCCCAGTCAAGACGGGTAGAACTCCTGAGAAATACTCCTCAGGTAAATAAAACAAATGGAAAAGATGGAGAAGGTATGTGCGGAGGCGCTTCTCTTGCAAGTGCCATGGTACTGGATAGTGGCAAAAGTCCTGAAGCAGCAAAGAAAAATGCTGAAGCAATAAGAAGTGTATATGCAGAAAGATGTAAAGGGAAAAAACTTACACCGGAACAGGATGAAGCTCTCAAACATTTAGCAGACGGAAAGCTGAGTGTTAAAGATTCGGAACAGCTTCAGAAAGTAATGTACGGTATTACTCAAAATGTCCACGGACAGGGCGAAGGCGGAGTCAATGTAGATGGCATGGCGGAAACGGTAAACATGCTCCGTGCAAAAGGAGGATTTGCCGGCAAATCTAATGTTACATTCCACCTTAATGAAGGCGGAACGTCACGAACAGGAGGCAAACACTGGACTACCACAGTAGATAATACCCATGTAGACACATGGCCTACCAATTATAGCACCGATAAACCCAATAACGGTCCTCACTATGCTGTAGTTACAGGTAAAAATCAGGGTATCGGCCAGGGCAATAACGGATGGGTGGGAGAAGTGACTGTACCGGGAGATGGTAATACAAAAATGTCTTTCGACCCGACCAACGGCAGCAACGACAGAGGCTTAAAGAACCCTGTAACCGTAGAATTTGATCAGAATAAATATAACGGGAAAAGCTTACAGGAAATATTTGAATTTGATGTAACAGGAAAAGATATTGAAAAAGCAATGGATAAGCAAAAAAGCAGGGAAGTTTACGATGCGAGAATGGAACAGGCCGGAAAGGAATGGAAAAAGATGGAAAAAGAAGATTTCAATAAATTTATAGAGGTTACTACAGGCTCCCGTAAAGAGGAATACGACGAATATTTAAAATGGAAACACAGTAGAAACATTCCTTAGTACCGTAACATGTAAAAGGGTATCCATAAAAAGCTTCTGCCTGGCAGGCTCTGGAGAAGAAAAATTAGTTTTTTCTATAGTATTAAAAATTAAATAAGGGTTAATTTATTGTCTGTAAAACAAATTAAATAAGGCAAATTATTTTTCTTCGTAAGAGCCTGTCAGGCAGAAGCTGATAAATGGTTACTAATTTACCTGGAGCGGTACTTAGTACCGTAGCAGGTAAAATGGTATCCGTAAAAAGCTTCTGACTGGCAGGCTCTGGAGAAGAAAAATTAGTTTTTTCTATAGTATTAAAAATTAAATAAGGGCTAATTTATTGTCT
>JAKPQU010000364.1 GCA_029555925.1 Bacillota bacterium | reverse complement strand
TAATTCTAAATAAAAAACGAATTTTTCTTCTCCAGAGCCCGCCAGGCAGAAGCTTTTTACGGATACCATTTTACCTGTTACGGTACTAAGCTTTTTTTCTTGCACCGGAAAAACCAACCTGGAAATTTTGAACCTGCAACTGTTTTTCTATATGATCTGAAAAATAGTGAAGAAAAACCAGTTTTTTAGTTCCATCATAAACAAACTTCAATCCGCTGTGTATATCTTCTTCATTTTGAGAGGAAAGAAATTTTTTAATGGAAGAAATTCCTTTATGCCATAAATTAAAAGCTTCATTTATTAACTGATTTCCTCTATGAACTTCAAGAGTAATTTCATTATTGGTAACCTGAAGTAACTGATATTTTTCCATGGAATCAGTTATTAACTGACCTGTTTCTTCCAGAATTTTTATAAAATCTTCCTTTCTGACCTCCTTTCTTAAAAAACCCAGGCATATCTGTTCAAGTTTTACATACACAGGGGTTCTATAGGCAGATTCAGGGATGTTATTCAATATCTCCTCTATGGAAGTTACCGAAATGGATTTCGATTCTTCATAAGGTTCTATGTTCTTTGTAATATTATATATTTCCAGATTAATGTCCTGAAGCTCCCCTGCAAGTTCTTTTATTTCCGGATCTTCGTCTCCCTGCCTGCAAATACCGTCAAGTGGCTCATATATCCTTTTTCTATTCTTATCTTTCTCTATGTCACGACAGGTAAGTTTCAATTCCTGAACAAGCGTTATAGCCAGATTGACGAGTTCATTTAATTGTTCGACTGCTCGTTCATCATCCAATAAATTCAATCTATTTAATAAATAATTGAGCTCTTCCTGAGCTTCATCCTGTTTTTTTAACCATAATTTAAAGTCAATTTTATAAGCTTTCAAATCATTATATCCTGTCAACAGACTGTAAAGAGGGGAAGCCAGAGGAATATCTTCAGAATATTTTTTACTGAACTCCTGTTTTCCGTAATGACTGTGATAGGTTCTGTCATAAGGTAATCTGCTTTTAAAGTTATGAGAGGTTTTAAAATCTGTTTCTCCTGTCATCAGAAGAGAGGAATTAGCTGAAAAGGATTGTCTTTTGGCATCTTTAGAAAACAATTCAGATCTTGCAGGAGCAAATTCTTTTGAAAAAAATGAATTTTTTTGCAATAAAGACTTATCTTCAGACAGCTCTCCTGTATTTCTGTGAATTACTTTCTTCGTTCTTTCATGCTTTAACTGCATATCAGGAAGATCAAATTCGGAAAGTTCCCTTGTTTTCTTTTCCGAAGAATGCATCATAACCACAGATTTATTTACAATCTGCATTATATCTCTCATTTTATCAACTTTATTATCATCAGAGTACGGAGCAACTTTTTCTTTTCTTTCCGGGATCAGGCTATCCATATTAAATTTATTTTCCTCTGTAAGGTCAATGCAGAATGGATCTGCTACAGGGCTATATTTATCAGGAAGCTCTGCATTACTATATTTCGAAAGTCCATGTTCCAGAATATTATCCGGTCTATTCTCAGATTTATCTCCCTGATTTTTTGATGTTATCACAGAGGAAGAGAATAAAAATCTATCAGGTTCTGTATAAGAGGTTTCTACTGTCTGAGTATCAGGCTTTAATAAACTGTTAAGCTGATTTTTTAATCTGGCCAGTTTATTATCAGAAGCAAGTTTCATTTCTTTTATTTCATTCTGTAATCTTTCCATAGTATCATCTGATGTAACATCATTCTCAGAAGATGAAAGAATGTCCGGTAAAAGTACTTTTTGAGTCGTAAGATTGGGTCTGATAACTTTATCTTCAAGCAAAGATTTTCTCTGTTTCAGTGATTGTTCAGAACCTTTTTCTATAAATTTTCTGGCTTTATTCAATTTTTCAAGGGAAAAGCTAAATTTTTCATTATCCGAAGCTTTTTCACGTAAATTTGTTTCTATTTCATTTAAGGCTTCCAGAACCAACAATATACCATGAGAATAACTCAAACCTTTTCCCGGCTCTTTTTTTCTGAGAAGAGCTTCTTTCTTCAGGGAAAACAGTTTGTATTCCAGAAATTCTTTTTGTACACGATTTTTCAAAAAATCTTCCAGATGACGAATAAAGCCAATGAGATCCATAGAAATCCTTCCAGAATTATTTACTCACGTAAGCATAAATAATACATATATACTCTCGTGACGCATAACGCGTGACGGGAGGAACACGTTTATTACATGCTTATGCTCAGTCTGTAATAGTCCACGCTGATCTAAAGGATTAAAATATGCAAGCTTCAGCTAATAGCTGATAGCTAACTGCTGAAGGCTTAAAAATAATCTGTTAAATTATAGCATGATTTATAACCTTAAATCAATTATCGATTGCGTTTAAAAATGACAGGTAATTTTATATATTTTTTATATAAATTAGGTATTGGATTATAGGTTCTGAGGGTAGGTTTTTTATATTCCTAACCCAACACCCGGAACCCGGAACCTTTAAAACAGAAGTTTTTTTCTTGGTGCACTATAGGTGTTGTAAAAAAACACTGTGATAAATTATATAATGAGAGATTGATAAGATAAAAAAAGTAAAGTATAATAAAGGAACATAAAAAGAAATTAAAAAAAGTTTAGCTATAGAAAGGAGCATGGGCAAAAGGTAATTATACTGTTTCTTTTGCCTGATTGTTGTGAATCAATGGTATACACACAGAGCTAATATACAGCGTACAGGAGCCATACAGAGCAGACCTATCGAATCAGGTGTTGAAAAATGGGTCTTTCAAACCAATGGTCCTGTTACATCTTCTCCTTCGGTAGTAAACAATACTGTTTATATAGGCTCACAGGATAAAAAATTATATGCTTTAGATGTAAAAGACGGAAGTCTTAAATGGGCTTTTTGTACAGAAGGTAAAATAAATTCTTCCCCGACAATCATTGAGGATACCGTTTATATAGGTTCTCAGGATTACAATCTCTATGCTATAGATGCCAGTAATGGAGAGAAGAAATGGTCTTTTAAAACCAGAGGATGGGTTGAATCGTCACCGGTAATATTTGAAGATACTGCCTTCATAGGTTCTAATGACAGCTTATTTTATGCAGTAAATATAAAAAATGCCCAGCTTAAATGGAAATTTCAGACAGGGGATGCAGTTGTATCCTCACCTGCTATATGGGGTGAACTGGTTTATATTGCTTCAAATGACGGGAAAATATATGCTCTCGATACCAGTACGGGAAAACTTATCTGGTCTTTTGTAACAGGTGATTATATAGTATCCTCTCCTGCAATAAGCGGGAAACTCTTATATATAGGTTCGTCAGACAATAAAGTTTACGCACTGGATGTAGATATGGGGTATCAAAAATGGGCATTCAAAGCTCAATCTTTTGTACAATCTTCACCTGCTGTAGCCGATGGGGCAGTGTATATAGGGTCCTTCGATACATGTCTCTATTCTCTTGACGCTCAAACGGGTGCACTGAAATGGACTTATGAAACTGAAAACGCCATAGATTCCTCCCCTGCTGTAGCAGGAGGAATAGTTTATGTAGGTTCAGATGACGGAACTATTTATGCATTGAATACAGAAACAGGAAAAAAACAATGGGAATACAAAACAGGAAGTGAAGTAGATTCGTCTCCTTCTATAGTAGACGGATTTTTATATGTAGGTTCTGTAGATGGAAAAATATATTCCCTGCAATGAGGAGTGAAAAGTGAGAAGTGAGAAGATGAAGAAAAACATCACTCACATCTCACATCTCACAATTATGAACAAGATAAAAATACTTATAGTTGATGATCAGGTTCTATTCTGCAAACTCTTAAAAAGTGTTATATCCCGTCAGGAAGATATGGATGTAGTAGGAGAAGCTCAGGATGCCAGTCATACCCTTAAACTGGTTCTCAGCCAATCTATTGATGTTATTTTAATGGATATAAAGCTAGCAAAAGAAAACGGTATAAAACTGACAAAAGAAATTTTGAAATTAAAACCTGATATAAAAATCATTATGCTCTCTGCCTATGATGATGACCATTATGTTGTAGATTCATTCAAGGTCGGAGCTGCGGGATATCTGTTGAAAAATGTAGAGCCTGATGAAATTACAAAAGCTATCAGGCTGGCCTATAAGGGTGATTCCCCGATAGAACCAAAAATTGCCACGAAATTACTTGAAGAATTTACAAGACTTTCCGAAAAAGCAGACGAAAGTAAAGTACTTAATAAATCCGAGGAACTTGCATCTTTAACAAAAAGAGAAATAGAAATATTAAAATTACTCGGAATAGGCATGAGTAATGATCAAATATCACAAAAACTCCTTATAAGCATTAAAACAGTAAAAACCCACATAAGTAGAATTATGGATAAATTAAATGTAACAGATAGATTTCAGGCCGGTATGATAGCAGTCCATCACGGTCTTGTAAAGGTAGATGTAAAATCGCATACTTAACAGAGAGCTATTTAAAGGTAGATGTAAAATCGCATACTTAACAGAGAGCTATTTTATGCACCCATTGATGGCTGAGGATATTTTTTTGTTCTTGCCACTATAGTAGCCATAAACCTGGAATAACCTTCCATAGAATGTTTCATTTCAGAAAAAGCTATAAATTTATCTGTTTTTCTCGACTTGATTGTATAAACCTTTCCCGGAAATATACGCTTTTTTTCATTTTCTTTATATACAGTAAATTCATCTACATCTTCCCATCTTATAGTGACAGGTTTTTTAAAAGGCTGATACCAGGTTATACCTGTATCATCAAGGGCAAATTTCATTAAATATGACACAATACCCCATCCTGAGGTTAAACCTGTAAGTAATAAAACTATAATCCAGTAAAAAATATTCACTCCCATTATAAACCATATTCCTATCGATGGAATAAGAATAATAGGTAATACTATGGAAATAATAAATTTCGGACTATTTCTATAAATTTTACATTTAATTTTTACACCACAGGAAGGACATTTAGAGTCTTCAAGAAAAACTTTTGTATTACACTCTGAACATCTCATAAGGACATAATAACATCCATTTTTTCAAATCAAATACTCTGGTTATGGATGTCCGATTATCGGCCATCCATAACCTTTAAAATCGAAACTCTTCAGCCCATAAGTAAACCGGTTTATATGAGAATCGTCACGCCTAAAGAGAGGAACGGATTCTCATATTTCGTTGTGACCGAACCGGTTATGGTTGTTACTTACATGATTTCCTAACCTGTCAGATATGATTCAACTCTCTTTCTGCAATAACCTATTATAATCTCATCTCCTTTTAATATAATAGGTCTTTTTAACAGAGAAGGTTCTTTGGCTATAAGCTTCAACATTTCTTCTCCTGTGAGATATTCATGTTCCAGGTTAAGTTCTTTATATTTTTTGCATGTTTTCGATATAAACTCTTCTGCCGAATGACCCAGCATAAGTTTCCTCAATTCATCTTCTTTAAGAGGATGTTTTTCTAAATTACGTTCCTTGAAAGTAAGCCCTTTTTTAATAAGAAAATCCCTTGCCCTCCTGGAAATAAAACAGCCCGGTTTATAATATAATAATATACCGTCATTTCTCTGTCTGTTGTAAAACATTTCATCTATCCTTTTCTAATGGAAAAATAAAATAAGTTATTTAGATAAATTGACTCTACATAATTTTCATCTAAAGCTTTATGTTAAGCTATAAAACATGAAAATTCCTATAATTTTAATTTATAACAGTAAGATTATAGCATATTTTTTTGCAAATGGAAAATTTCTCTAGAATGGTTTTACATAAACTTCACATTATTTTTTATGAAGATTTCACACAGTACCAAAAAAATTCTAAATAACAAGCATAGCTTTATATATATTCAGAAGTCCTGCACCAAAGACAGGATCTTCTCCGGGAGGGCCGAGATCGTGGGCAGTTTTTTTTAGAATCTCTTTTAACTTACCAGGGGAAAGTCCATGGTTTTTACTTAATAATAGAGCCACTGCTCCTGCTACCTGCGGGGCAGACGAAGAGGTACCGGAAAATACGGAATGAATGGAATTGCAATAAATTCCTCCAAGAGCTACCAGATCGGGTTTCATACGATTATCTGTTGTTCTTCCCTGGCTGCTCCATGGTTCCAGTTTACATGGATAGCTACTCTGAACAGAGCCTACTGTAATGGTATCAGATGCCGGCGGAAGGCCGGGGTCAAGACTTGTTTCCGGATTGAAATACTCCATATTACTTGCTGTCATACTATAGATATAAATCATGAAAGGAAGACCGTCACCGGCATTTATTTTTTTTACGGCTATATGGTAAGCTCCGCTGTAAGAAGCTGTAATATCCACTATTTCATAAGGAGGTGCTTTAAGGCCCTTCTGCCTGATTGTCGAAACAGCCAGAGGCTGAAGACTATCATTAAAAATGCCGAGGTCTAGATCGGATGAAGGATTGTTCCAGTTATCTTTCCATGACATAACAACCCTTATTCTGTCACCTCTCTTAAGCTCTACTTCCAGTGTATCATCTCTGGAGGTAAAGTTATTCAACGAGTTACCATTTGTATCATGAAAAGCTCCCATATAATGGGTCTGACCATTGTTACCTGCAGAAGAAACTATTGTTATACCTTTTTCTCTGGCAAGTCTTGCAAGACCTGCTCTTATACCGCTTCCGTCATAATAATCATCAGGGAGAATGATATTTACAGCAGTAACTATAACATCAGGTTTTTTATTGCCTGTCATATTTATTAATTCTTTTAAAGCTTTAATATATTCTACATCTGTTTGAAAATTAACCAGAATTATTTTAGTTTTCGGCGCTATACGGGCTACTATCTCGGTGACTGCATTGCCATGCTCTATGTCTCCTGCCATTATATTTTTATCATTGCTCCTGAAAGATAAGGTATAATAAATATTTCCACGAAAAACAGAATTGGATGGTTCAAAAGCAGTATCGAGTATAGCCACTTTTACACCCTGTCCCATATAACCTTTTTTATGGGCTTCATTTAGCTGAAGCGAAGAAAATTCTTTTTCCCCGGCAGAAGCAAATTGTTTAAATACTTTCGCATTTTCTTCTATATCGGAAAAAGGGGACCGTAAAAATTTGATAAAATTCAAATGTCTCACCATTTCAATTTTATCTAAAGGAATAAGCAACTGTACCATGTTAAATACATACACTTCAATTTCACAACCAAGCTCTCTGAGCAGTACAAGGTCTTCATCCCTCACATCACAATTAAATTCGGCTATATATCTTTCCATATTTACTGTTGCACCATATCCTCCCGTAAGAGCTTTGGCAGACAGGCCATATCTGTAAGTTTCAATGGGAGATGGCAAGATATACGAGGGTGCCGAAGGTGCTGCAATAGCTTCAGTTGAAGGTTCTACAGATTTATCTATGGCAGAGGCTCCTTCATGTTCTTTTTTTATTTCATCTGAATTCATATCCGTTCCGGGCCACATTATGTCAGTTACATCTCGTGCATATATGGTACGGGAACATAAAATAATTATACATATAATAAAAGATATTATTTTTTTTCTCACAACGCAAAACTCCTTGAAGAAAAAACTTATTTGCCGGATTGTTCCGCCCTGTCTAAAAATCTTCTTGCTTCCTCATAAGAGCCAACTTTCGGACTTATAGATATATAACGTTTCCAGTGATTGATCGCTTCTTTATGATTACCCTGCTGTTCGTAAATAATTCCGAGATACCAGTGAGCTTCAGCCTTATCAGGATTACATTTCACAGACTGAAGAAACTCTTCTTTAGCTTTATCAATCATAGAAAGTTTCAAAAAATTCTCTCCATTTTTATAATGTTCAAGAGCTGTAATTTCATCTGGAACATCTGTTAAAACATAATTAACAGAAGAATAACCTCCATGTCCGGTTTGAAGATGACTGAAAAATACAGAATTCTGCCTGTTTATACAGAATATAAAAATCATTACAGTTATTGCAGAGCCAAGGGCAAAACTGCTGAACCATGATAGCCAGTAAGCTCTACGAACAGGGGAAAATAAAGAATTTAATCGATAAAATCCTTTATTTACAGGTTCATGTTTCATAAAAGACGGAGATAGTACAGCAAGGTCTTTTACATGTCCCATTTCTTCATTTAAATCAATATAAGACTTAAAACAAAAAGAACAGTCCTGTAAATGCTCTTCAAACCCTTTTCTTTCATTCAAAGTCAGAGAATTATCAATATAAGCACATATTGTCTCAGTATCAGGACAATCTTCTTTACGTGTTTCTGATAATTCTGTAAATACTGCAGAAAATATTTTTTCTGTGTTCATACATATCACCCCTCAGGCGACAGTGTCACCGATTATCCTGTGTTCATAACATATTAGGCGGATAACCATTCTTTTCTTCATCGGTTAACATCAATTTTTCCAGTAATTCTTTTACATATTTTTTCATTTCCTGTGTAATATCTTCTTTTAAATCATAGTAAGATTTAATAAATTTAGTTATATCTGTGAGTGCCTCATCTATTTCTTTATAAATCTGTTTTTCATTACTCATATGCAAAACCCTGAGATATTTTAACGCAATGTCTCCTACAGAGAGCCTCTTTTGAAAACGAAGATATAGAAGTCTTTTCTGCAGAAGAGGAAGTTTTTTCAGAGCTTCTCTGAGGCACTGTGCTATTTCCCTTTCTTCAGGGCTTATATCTTCACAGGGAGGTGTAAAATCTACAACATCATCATCACCTTCAACAATAATAGGTTGAGGTTCACTTTTAAGAGCAATCCATCCATCTAAATGTTCCCACTCCTGTCCTTTTTGCCTCAATTTTTCTCTTATTCCTTTTTCAATTTCTTTCACTTCTTCAGGAGAGATATTTAGCTGACTTGCTATATCTTCCTTTTCTTTACCTCTGCACAGAAGTTTATAAACTTCCTGACTTATTTTCGACCCTTTCTTTACTGCAAGAGGAATCTGTAATCGCCCGTATTTTTCCCTGAAATAGTCCAGTTTAATATATTTCATACTGGCTACAGTAAATGTAGAAAGACGACTTTCTCCCCGAAATTTTACAATCCTTTTACTTATAGCTTCAAGAGAAAAAAGATACATATCCATTACTTCATTACATGTATCTCCCTGAAAAGAAGAAGACATATTCCATGGACAGCCCTGATAAAATTTACGGCAATAAGGCTGACACCATTGTCGAATAGCACTGAATATCAAATTACTGTAATTTGAAACAAATTCTTTCCAGGCTGTATCATTACCTTCTTTAATTTTTCTGACGAGATTTAATTCATCTTCTCTATTATTAGTATTAACCATGTTATTAATAACCATTCTATCGCAGGGTTGATCATTACTATTTACTGTGGTGAGCATAAATAATACATAAACATAAGGAAAATATTTCTTGAATAAAAAAAAAATCCTCCTACTCTGTTGTGCCCCTTACATTCACAAACAAAGTAAAGAAGAATTTTCAAAGCCCATCTTCAAAAAAGATGGCAGAATTTTTATTATGAATTTACATAGAAAAACATAGAGATTCCTATATAAACCCGGAAAAATCAACACAGAGTGATTTTCAAATCTTGCTCGAGCAAGTATTTTACCAGACCGATACTACCACATATCTTCTTCCATGAATACCAGATCAAGTTTATATTCATTAGCTCTTCTAAAAGAATAAAACAAAACTTTTATCATTTCTTCGAATTGACCGGCTATTTCTGCTACATTACAGTCAGGTTTCTCACCATATATATGCTCTAATATACTTAAAGTCAATGCTGGAGCTATATCGGCTTTTTTTTCAAGATTAAATATTTCATGTAAGTCGGCAAGTGCTTCCAGAATTTTCATAAAATTATCTTCTATTTCCTCTCTGGTAAGCCAGCCGAAAAAACTGTTTTTATGATGTATTGAAGCAATAGAAAAATTCCCGAGAGAACAGTGGTTCGATACTCCGAAGGAAATGAGTTTCAGAAGTTTATCTTTAACTCTCTTACCATTGTTATGTGTATAATGTTCAAATAAATAATAAAATGCCCTGTGAAGGGCATTTTTGGATAAAGAAAATTTCTTCTCTCCGAAAATCGAGATAAGTTTTTTAAGATGACTTTCTTTTACAACACCAGGTTGCAGAGTTCTATCCTCTCCAGCTATAAATTGAGGATAAATATCTCTACTGAAGGAATCCTTGTTTAAACTGTTCAATACTCTTTCCACTTTTTCCAGGTCAACCAGTATTACCTGACTCACCGGAGAAAGGCCACTCTGTTGATCAAATATGTCTTTTACCCTTAATTGTTCTTTTATAGCTGCCATAGCCGATTACCTCCTGGGTTATTGAATATGTTACAGTAATTCCCTGCAAACACAGACTTTTTAACCTTCTCTCATCGAGATTTTACTAAAGCAAGTATAGTATATATAAATCCACTAATTTTTCACAAGAAAAAGGCTTTTCGACTTGCCTAGTTGAAACCAGCAGGAGAGCTAGGTTGTCGTTTTGCGGGGGCTAGCTCTTTTTTTACTAGACATCGACAAGCCTTTTATTTAAACTTTTAAATTTTCCTTAATTATAGAAAAAACCCTTATAGTAAGGGGTTTTCTCGCGGACTTTGTGAAGATGCTCTTGTTATTGTAAACATATTAACATATATTCTTGCAAATGTAAAGGGGTTTTATAAAAATTTTTAAAAAAATTTTTATCATTGCAAATAGCAGGGAAAAATCTTTTAATATTGAAGAATTATCCGGTATAAAATTTTCTTGCTACAGTCAATAAAGGATATCTGTAAAATAAAACAGGGGGGTGAAAAAAGGCCCGGAAGTCTCACAATCAGGACTAAAAACAACCTTATCAGGGCAATAATTATGGATTTCAGAACCTATCTGAGAGATTTAATAGCACGTCGCCAGATGACTCTATCTCAAATCGAAATGAGAAGTGGTATACCGAGTACATATTTGTCTCAGGTACTTGCCGGGAAAAGAGACATACCAAATGAAATAACCTTGGTTAAACTTTCAAAAACTCTCGGTGTATCTGAAGCAGAAATGCTTGAAAGTGCCGGGAAAGCACAGATAAGCCCGGAAGAAGAGTTCAGAAGATACTTACGAGAGCTTATTGATAAAAATCAACTTACCCTTACACAGGTAGAAGTAAAATCCGGTATTTCTAATTCATATTTATCACAGATACTTTCAGGGAAAAGAGGAATTCCTCCTGAAGAAACCCTGAGAAAACTTTCTCGTTCTCTTGGAATAAATGAATTTGAAATGCTGGAAAAAGCAGGAAAGTTGCCATCTGATTTCAAGCATCAGGTACAGCAATATCTTAAAATTACACAACCGGTAATCGAAAAAAATGAAGAAAAAAAACCGGTTATACTTAATCTTGGAAATAAAATAAAAAGGGCCCGTCTTGAAAAGGGCTATACTATAAGTGATCTTTCCATGTCAATGTGCTATCCGGAAGAATTATTAAAAGACATAGAAGAAGGCAAGCAGCATCCCGGGAAAGGAACACTGCATGCCCTGTGTCATGCCCTGGGAAAAACAATGGAATATTTTCAGGAAGAGGAAGATATATACGCCGATCTAAATAAGAGTGATTATCTGGATAACCGTTTTAATAAACTTCAGGAACAGTTAGAAAAAATATATAAAAGTGTTAATGTCAGTTCTTCATCGGAACTGGTGAGAAACCTGAAAAGATTACCGGTATATTCACTTTCTTCAAAAGTGGAAAAGGATTTTTTCCATGACGGAAGGATAGAAGGTTATATTTATTTGCCCGGAGATTTTTTTCTTGATATAGAAGCAGTAATTATAGTGGAACAAACAGGAATGGAACCTTTAATATCCTCGGGGGATAAACTCTTACTGAAAAAAAAAGATACAATGGAAAAAGAAGGACAGCTATGCCTTTTCTACGATTCTAAAGAAAAAGTATATCTTGTTAAACACATATTTTCAGGTCTGGAAGGAAAATTGATGGCAGGGCTAAACAGGAAAGAGGCCATTTTTAATTTCTACGAAGAACGCCATAGAGAAATAACAATTCTTGGCATAATAAAATATTTAATAAGAGATCTCGAAGAAAGTAATCTGGAAACATAAAAATTATCGGAAATAATCAGTTATCAGTTATAGGTAACATAGAACCTGCCAGACCTGAGGTTATAGTATTGCTGAAGTGAGAAGTGAGAAGTGAATAGTGAAAAGTCAGAAAACCTTATCTAGTCTAGTTTATAACATATTGAAATATTAATTGCTTATACTCAGGTCAGTAATAAAAGTCTTCTGCTCACCACAGTAATTATAGATTTATTATGAAAATGATGAAGTCTTATGTTTCACTGTTTGTTAATTTTCATATTTGGTTCTGACCGCTCCGGTCGTGTCTGTTGTTATAAAAGTAACTATAATCTGGTTTTTCAAGAAAGGAGATAGAAATTGAAAAAACTTATAATATTATTTTTATGTATATACTTCTTAACAGGTTGTAATAATAATGGATCCAATCAGGGGAAAATTCCAACACCAAGATTCTCTTCCTCCCCTGTAGCAAATGAACCGCAGGAACCTGTCAAAATAGACAGTCACAAAAAAATCTTATTCTATTCTGATAGAACCGGCCATATGGAAATTTATGCTATGAATATAGACGGAACAAACCAGCAGCAGCTTACATATTATAACACTTACACGAGAGGTCCCGCATGGTCGAGAGATGGTAAACATATAGCCTTTGAATCCACAAAAGATAATGCCGATAAGGAAGTTCGTACCTTTGAACTTTATGTCAGGGATATGGATAAAGGAGATGTTAGAAGGCTCACGGAAAACAACTATGACGATTGTTCTCCATGCTGGTCACCGGATGATAAAGAAATTGTATTTATGTCTAAAAATGCTTCAGATGAAAATTATGGAATATTTGTGAGGAACCTGGAAACCAATGCAGAACAGCAGCTGCTTGCAGATAGTTATGATAACAGAAATCCCGACTGGTCACCTGATGGCACAAAAATTGCATTTGAATCTGACCATAATGGTAATTATGATATCTGTGTTATGAATAAATCGGGAGGGGACATACATGATCTTACAAAAGATACTGATAATGAAAGAAATCCCTGCTGGTCACCGGATGGTAAAAAAATTGCCTATTGTGTTTACGAGAAAGGTAATAAATCATCTATTTATGTGATGAATTCTGACGGAAGCGGTTCAGTAAGATTAACAAACAGTTCTTCCAGTGACGTTTTACCTTCATGGTCAAATGATGGTAAAAACATATTCTTTTCTTCCAATCGTAAAGAAAGTATGGATATATATGTAATGGAAGCAAATGGCGGAGAAGCAAAACAGCTTACCAGCAAATTCGGCGTCGATCTGGGAGCAAAATGTCAGCCCTAATGTCATGATGCGTGACGCGTGACGGATTTCATACCTGCGCGTATCGCCCATTACGTTTTACGCAGTTATGAACTGGCTATCATTTGAATAGAACAAGAGGTGAAGTTCTGTGGTATGGAAAACGTTTTTTTCTGTAATAATACTGTGTATTATGGTAACAGGCATATTTCCCCAGGAAATCAAACCGGGTCTAGAAATAAAAAAAATCAATCCTTCTAAAGGTAAAGTGGGAGATAGTATCGTAATTACAGGTTCCGGATTCGGTGATGAACAGGGAAGTGTGCTGATAGGAGATACGGAATCTACAATTATATCCTGGAATAACAATCAGATAATTGCCGTCATATCCCTTGGTTCTTCAAGCGGTAAACTCAAGGTTATTACTCCCGACAGGCATGGTCAGTATCCTTTCACTGTAATACCATCCTGGAATATATTTCCCTCACCTACAGATACCTTTCTTAAAGCTGTGGCCTTTCGTTCGCCCAAGGACGGATGGATCATGGAAAAAACAGGGGAAGGAAGGTTTTTTCATTTCAACGGAAAGCTCTGGGAAGGTGTCGATAAAGATATTAACAGCAACTGGATAAGCGACATATGTTTTTTACCTTCAGGAGAAGGATGGGCTGTAGGCGGTTCAGGCACCATACTTCACTTCAACAAAAAGAAATGGGATATATTTGCAGATGCTCTTACAGGGGATGATTTAAATGATGTATTTTTCCTCTCCCCTGCAGACGGATGGGCTGTAGGAAGTGCAGGAAGAATTATCCACTATTATGACTGGACAGTCCATGATATATCATGGAAAAAGGAACAGGCTTCACCGGTTTTTGATACATTAAATGCAGTCCATTTCATATCTCCTGACAGGGGATGGGCTATGGGACAGAATGGGACAATATTGGAATATCACAGAAAACAGTGGGTTGCTCTTACAAGCCCCACATCTTCCATATTAAATTCTATGGATTTTGCTTCGGAGAATAACGGATGGGCCTGTGGTGCAGGAGGTACAATCATTCATTTCAACGGCAGAGCCTGGGTGAGCTATATCAGTCCCGTAACAGAAAATCTGAATGCAATCTGCATGATTTCAGATGATAACGGGTGGATTGCAGGGGAAAAGGGAACACTGTTACATTACAACGGACATAGCTGGGAGATTGAAAAAGGCCCTACTATAATAAATCTTCACGATCTTTATTTTCTTGCACCTGATACAGGATGGGCCGTAGGAGAACAGGGCGTTATTCTCTATTATCACTGAGTACCGTAACAGGTAAAAGGGTATCCGTAAAAAGCTTCTGCCTGGCGGGCTCTGAAGAAGAAAAATTATACCAACAGACATGACCGGAGCGGTCACAACTAAATATGAGAATTATCAGACAGTGAAGCATAAGACTTCATCATTCTCATATAAAATTGCTTTAATTAAACTGAACAATTTGAATAATAGGTAAATATTGTCTGCCTGCCTGATGCTCCTCCGAAAAAAATCTAAACTGCAACGTTTATAACAGTTACAGCTTATATCATGCTACTTTACATTATAATTCAATAAAATATACCTGTGCTGCCGTGATATTTTTTTCTCCGGAACACCAGGCAGGCAGACTACTATATCTAAAGCTAAATAGTATTAGTTTTTTATAGGGCTAATTTATTGTCTGTAAAACAAATTAAATAAGGCAAATTATTTTTCTTCGTAAGAGCCTGTCAGGCAGAAGCTGATAAATGGTTACTAACAGACATGACCGGAGCGGTCACAACCAGATATGAAAATCAACATCCAGTGAAGGTGCAAACTTCATCATTTTCATATAAATTTACCTGTAGCGGTACTAAGTTTGCGTAAAATATCGTACGCTCTCAAAATCTGAAGGCTGAGGAGAACATAATTTGGAAGGCAAAAAAATACTGGTCATAGACGATGATTTGAATATAATAAAACTTATGACCTATGTTTTGAAAAAAGAAAAATATGAAGTTATGACAGCAAAGAACGGACAGGATGGCCTGAAACTTGTTAAAGACTTCAATCCTTCTCTCATAGTACTGGATTTGATGATGCCTGTCATGGATGGCTTCAAGTTTCTTGAAGCATTTAAATCTATTACTATGACGGAGGTTCCTGTTATAGTTACAACAGCAAGGGGATATACAAAGGAAATAGAGAAGATTATAGATGCAGGAGCTTCGGCTTATATTGAGAAACCTTTTGACAGAAATGTATTTCTGGATACAGTCAGGCATTTTATAGAAGGTGAAGAGTGAAGGGTGAAGAGGCTTTATAGATAAATGACTTATAGGTATGTGGGAAAAGATTTGGACATTTTAGAGAAATGACTAAAAAAGAAACATTTGACAATGAATTTATCTCCCATGTTACTCATGAACTGAGAACACCTGTTACCCTTATTAAGGGTTTCAGCCAGGTTATCATTGAAGATGAAGACATGGATGAAGAAAGTAAAAAAGATTTTATCAGGATAATATATAATGAAAGCTGCAAACTTTCAAGTATGATTGATAAATTAAGTTACATATCAAAACTTGACAGAAATAAATTTTTTATCAAGAAGATTTACGTTGAGCCGGTACAGTTCATAAAAGAGGTTTTGAAAAAATTTCAATCTCAGTCAGAGGAAAAATCTATTTCTTTGCAATTTAATTTCTGTGAACCTGTAACTTCTGTAATGTTAGATCCTGAAAAAATGACAGTAGCGCTGGAAGAAATCCTTAAAGATACCTTCCAGATTTTATCCAGTAACGGAAAAATAGAAATAACTATTAGTTTTACTGCCAGAAAATTTATAATAGAAATTAAAGATAACGGCAAAGGTATACCATCTGAAGAAGTTCCGTTGATATTTAATAAATTTTATAAGGTTTCGTACCGGCCCGAAGACAGCGGTACAGGACTTGGACTTACACTGGCAGCAAAAATAATAAAATGCCACAGAGGTTCTATAAAGGTAAAGAGCGATGAAAATAAAGGAACCTGCTTTACAATAACATTACCTTTGGTATAAGGATAGAGTGATTTTATTAAAAGATTTTTTAATTTAGATAATGCTTTTTCTTTTTATATGGATTTTCCTCTTTCCCTGTTTCTATATCTTTAATAATAGATTTTTTTCTTTCAATATAGATACGACCTGTTTCTAACATATCTATTACAGGCAGTAGAAAAAGGAAAAATACCAGCAATATACATAATCCCCAGAAAATTAGAAATCCTTGAGGTGACTTGAATTTTATGAAATTAACACCTGTAAAGATCATTATCATTACACCTGTCATTAAAATACAGGTAAAAAAACGAAGCCTTACTTTTTTTAGGGATGTAAAATGTTCTTTTGCATTCTGTCTGTTCTTCCAGTAATATAAAACTTCTGCGCTTGCTACATAAAGAGCTATAAGAATAAAGGTGATACAGAATATTCCGCTTAAAGATAATTTTAAGAGATTCATAAATATTATAACCGGTCATATAGGAATTTTCATTTTTGATACCGTAAAATAAAATTTTAGATAAAAATTATAAAGATTCATTTTATTTAAATAAATTACTGACCTGAGCATAAGCATTTAATAAAGGTTTTCCTCACGCGTAACGCGTTACGCGTCACGAGAGCATATATGTATTATTTATGCTTACCTCAGTAAAGGTATAGGAATTTTCATCTTTAATACTGTAAAATAAAGCTTTAGATAAAACTTTATCTTGAGACAAATCTCTAAATAATTTCTTTCTTTTTTTTCTTCTTGAAGGTTTTCAGACGTTCCTCTTTATCTTTTTTTATTTCTTCTACTTTTTTCCCTATATATGCGTTGATTTCTTCATCTGTTACAAATCCTTCTTCTTCCTCTATATCTTTATCGGAACCTTCTTCAGTTTCTCCGGGAGTTTTAGATGTTTCTTCTTTTTCTCTGGGAGTTTTAGATATTTCTTTAGTTTCTCCGGGAGTTTTAGATGTTTCTTCTTTTTCTCTGGGAGTTTTAGATATTTCTTCAGTTTCTCCGGGAGTTTTAGATATTTCTTCTTTCTGTTCTTCCACAGTAATATCTTCAATTATTACGTCTTTTTCCGGTATCTCTATAATGTCTTCAATGTGATGTATATCTTCTGTTTCATCTTCTTCAGGTGGTATTACTTCCGGCTCTTTTGCAGTTTTTTCTTCTTTCCCCGATTTTTCTTCATTCATTGGCTCCAGGACGATATTTTCATCCGATAAATCCCTGGGATTTTCATCCATTCCTTCATTTTCCCAGTAATCCTCTTTTTTCTCTTTACCTGCATTCCACATACTGTCCTGTTCCGGATTGGTTTTATACCAGAGTACACTTTCTTTACCTACCTGTTTACAGGCAGACATATTTATGGAAGCATTAACAATAGAACCAATGAGAGGTATCATTCTTAACAGTATACCCTTTGTAAGCCAGCCTCCTATTATGCCGAGAAGTTTGTCTATAATTACAGAAAGAGCTTTTTTAGAACCATTTATTATTGCTACTTTCGATATACCTACTGTAGCAGCTTCAACTCCGAAACAGGATGAAAGTACCCAGAAAGCTTCTTTTGTGGTGGCCTCTGTGGAAGGCTCTCTGTTATAAACTGTGGCTATTTCCATAGTGAGTTCTGAGAGGAAATATACCATAGTAGTTATATCTACTGCTGTTCCTCCTGCCAGTGTCATAAAAGTACCTATGCCGGGCAGAGATGAGGGAAGAGCTGAAATAGCTCCTGTAGTTCCGCATAAACGGGCTTTTCGTCTTACAAGTTCTTTGCATATATCCTCTTTTTCCCATTCAGGATGGCGATCTTTAATTGTATTTACCCTGTTTTTTATTTTTTCCGGATTTATATAATCGAATGGATTAAGTAAGGTTTTGCTAAATTTCATGTTTTTTACATCTCCTGTTCGCATAGTGAATAGTAATAGATTTTTAAAGTTTTATTTACTAAAGAGTAGTTTTCCTCTTTCACTCTTCAGGAAATTCATTCCTCATTACAACTGTTTTCTTATGACTGTCCCGGACGTTTGACGATCTTATAAAAAGATTTTACCACGTTTATTTGAAAAAAGAAAGAGGCTAAAACTGGTTATAGTTAGTTTCATAACTATCCATAAATAATGACCTCGTAATGTGTAAAGCGTAATGTGTGATGCGCAGAGATTAAACCCGTCACGCATCACACGTTACGCGTCACGACGACTTAAATTCTAATAAGTTATGAAATACACTATAAATAGAATTATGGCCTCTATGATAGAAATGGAGGATTTTTAATATTTTCGTAGAAAAGAAATTATAATAACAGACATGACCGGAGCGGTTACAAGCAGGTATGAAAATTACTGACCAGAGCATAAACATATAATAAAAGTTTTCCTCCCGTCACGCGTCACGCGTCACGAGAGCATATATGTATTATTTATGCTCACCTCAGTAACAAACAGGAAGCATAAGACTTCATCGTTTTCATATAAATTTTATATAAACACATCAAATAAATATAAAGAGAGCTGAATTTATGAGGATTATTTCTATTGCAAACCAGAAAGGCGGCTGTGCCAAAACAACTACAGCGATAAATCTATCTGCCTGTCTTGCAGAAGCAGGTAAGGAGGTATTACTTGTAGATTTAGATCCACAGGCTCATGCCTCGGTGGGTCTTAACATAGAAACACCAAAACTGGAAACTACTATTTATGATGTCCTTACGGGGCATGTAGCTTTAGAAGATATAATAATAAATATTTCTGAGAATTTCGATCTTGCTCCGTCTGATATAGTACTCAGCGCTGCAGAGCTAGAACTTGCCGGTGTAATAGGCAGAGAAAATGAACTTTCTACAAGCATAAAGAAAATGAATAGAGCTTACGATTATATTATAATAGATTGTCCGCCAAGTCTTGGCCTTTTAACTTTTAATGCCCTTAAAGCAAGCAAAGAGGTTTTTATAACAATAGAAACAAGTTTCTTTGCTCTCCATGGTGTGGGAAAATTACTTCAAACCCTTAAATTACTGGAAGAAAAATTAAATCATCATATTTCATATTACGCTCTTGCTACTATGCATGATAAACGAACTAATCTGGCTAGGGAAGTTCTTGAAGAAATAAAAAATTATTTCAAAGAGAGAACCTTTAAAAGTGTTATAGGTGTGAATATTAAACTCAGAGAAGCTACAAGTCATGGAGTGCCTATAATAAAATATTCTCCTCAATCCCAGGGTGCAGAAGATTATATGACGCTTGCAAAAGAGGTGATAAGCATTGAGTGAGAAGAAAAAACTTGGCAGAGGGCTTGCAGATGTTATGGATGTTTTCTTTCCTTCTAAAGAAGATATTCAGGTAGAGGTAAAGTCAGAAGAATATGTTGCTCCCCCTGTAAGTAAACCGGAGAAGCCTGTATTACAACTGAAAAATAGTGTTTTCCCCTCTGCAGAACAATCGTACCGTTTGGAGAAAACAGTGAGTGATGTGCTGTCCCTTCAGCTTACCCCTTATGAAGAAGTTATTTATAATAAACTCTATCGTTTGAGTTTCGGTGAAGGAAAAAATTACTGTCAGATAGGTTATGGAGGAATAATAGAAAGTACAAGCCTTAAATGTACCAGAACAGCCAAAATAGCAATTGCCCATCTGATAGAAAAAAAATATATAGCAAGAATTAATATAGATGATAAAGATAGAAAAGGTAACGGTACTCTTTACAGAGTCTTTATGGCCTCAGAAATTATGTCTGGGAAAACCATGGAGGGATTTGACCTTTCATCAATGGAAGTTACGTCTATAGATGGCATAAGAGATCATGATTAGTAAATAATTGTATAGATTTTTCTTCTAAATAATTAAAAGGTATAGTATTTTTCATTTTTAATGTCGTAAAATAAAGCTTTAGATGAAAATTATGTATAGGCACTTTAGGAATGGTGGTCGTTCTAATCCTTCCCAATTGATTGGGGAGATACAGATAAATAATTGAATTTTATAGATGGGGGTTGTATAGTATGTCTCTGTTAAAAAAGATAAAATGGCTCGGTCATGCAGGTTTTAAAATAGAAGGAGATAAAATAATTTATATTGATCCTTTTCAAATAAAAGAGAGCGAGAAAGCAGATATAATACTTATTACTCATGAGCACTATGATCACTGTTCCCCTGAAGATGTGGCAAAAATACAGAAAGAGAGTACAGTGATTGTTACTATTGATAGCTGTCTTTCAAAACTTTCAGGGCATATAAAAACAGTAAAACCTGGAGATGAAATTTCCGTAGAGTCTATTCATATAAAGGCAGTTCCATCATATAATATTGGTAAAAAATTTCATGAAAAATTTACCAATAAAGTTGGATTTATTGTAACTGTGGGCGATGAAAGTGTCTATCATGCAGGTGATACGGATTTTATACCTGAAATGAAAGATATTCATGCTGACATAGCCCTCCTTCCTGTAAGCGGTACCTATGTAATGACAGCAGAAGAGGCTGTCAGAGCGGCAGAAACAATAAAACCTGAATATGTAATTCCTATGCATTACGGAAGTATTGTAGGAAGCAGTTCGGATGCAGAAACCTTTAAGAAACTTTATAAAGGACATACAATAATTCCTTAGTACCGTAACAGGTAAATTAGTAACCATTTATCAGCTTCTGCCTGACAGGCTCTTACGAAGAAAAATAATTTGCCTTATTTAATTTGTTTTACAGACAATAAATTAGCCCTTATTTAATTTTTAATTCTATATAAAAAACTA
>JAKPQU010000361.1 GCA_029555925.1 Bacillota bacterium | reverse complement strand
TGACGCGTAATGCGTGACGGGAGGAAAATCTTTATTACATGTTTATGCTCAGGTCAGTATAATTATGACTGGTAATTCTTTATCAATAAAATCCATATTCTCCGCAGAACCCCAGTAACGCACCGGGACAGCTAGATGTCTCTCCTTTCATTACAGTTCTTCCCATGCCCTGTAGCACTGCCATCATGGTACCTGCAGGAGATTGGCCGAAGGGGCCATGAGCCAGGAAAGAATTACATCCTTCCAGGTTGTCACCATAGGGCATTTCTCCGGCATTTAAATAAGCAGAACACTTGAATGTGCCAAGAGCCATTCTGTAGAAGAAATAATTGCCAAACATAGAAGGAGGAGGAAGAAGAGTCATACCAAGAAAACCTCCTAATGCCATAGCTGCAAGGGCTGTGCTCCCGAGATTTTCACACATTTTATCGAACCCCAGGAGAGCGGCAAGTCCCATACCTCCCAGAGGAGCAGAATTATCTGTAAATTCTTCTCCCATTCCGGGGGACAGACCGGACAGGAGCATTTTACCTGTATCGCCTTCGTAGTCTGATAATGTACCTGTTGATGACGTAAGAGTAGCCACAGGATAACCGAGAAGGAGATTGGAAAGTTTTCCCAGTGAAACAAGTAATTTTAAATCTTCATCCGAGAGATTCTTTATTCCTTTGCGGAACTCTGCGAGTTTGCTCATGACATAAGCCTGTCTGGCTTCATTATATTCTTCCATATATAATACAAATAACCTTCCGGAAAAAATGGATAAATTATTTAGATAAATTACCTCTATTTAATTTTCATCTAAATCTCTATTTTACGCCATTAAAAATGAAAATTCCTATACGTTTAAAAGTGTTGTCACAAAAATAAAACCTTTATAGTTAGTTTCATAACTTCCATAAATAATGACCTCGTAAAGCGTAATGCGTGATGCTCAGGGATTAAACCCGTCACAACGACTTAAATTCTAATAAGTTATGAAATACACTATATTTCATGCTTATACCCGGGTCGGTAAGAATATTTATATTATATCATAAATGTTCTGTAAAAGGTGAAAATAAAAAGAAGATAATGAAGTGTAATAGAGGCGAATATTTTATGCGAATATATTAAACATATACATCAATTGCCATTGCATCACTGTTAAGAGGGACTGTTTTGTTTAGCATCTGCATCAGGGCGCTTGTCTCAGACATCTGTGTTTCCATGACTTTTTTCATCATTTCGATGGCTATCTCCTGCTGTGCCATAGCCTCTTTCATTACCATTGCGGCTTTTACATCGCCCGGTATGCTTGATGAGGACATAATACTGCCTATCATATCCATATATTTCCCTCCTGTTCTATGAAAAATCCTTCTGCTACATGTATTATATAATAAAAATCCTTACGTGACAAACTATCTTAAGACGTATTTTAATTTGTGAAAGAACTATTTTTTATTGAGCTAAGTACCGTAACAGGTAAAAGGGTATCCATAAAAAGTGTCTGACTGGCAGGCTCTGGAGAAGAAAAATTAGTTTTTTATATAGAATTAAAAATTAAATAAGGCCTAATTTATTGTCTGTAAAACAAATTATAGTTAGTACCGTAACAGGTAAAAGGGTATCCATAAAAAGCTTCTGACTGGCAGGCTCTGGAGAAGAAAAATTAGTTTTTTCTATAGTATTAGAAATTAACCAGTGGTTAATTTATTGTCTGCAAAACAAATTAAATAAGGCAA
>JAKPQU010000354.1 GCA_029555925.1 Bacillota bacterium | reverse complement strand
CTCCCCCTCCTCCGCATACCCAGCCGTTCTGTTTACCGGTAAAACATATAGATGTCAGAAAAGGACTGTTGCTTTTATAATAACTCCATGTAAGGCCATGATCACTGGTATGAAATATAACACCGGGAACAGACACAAGCCATACCTCTTTACCGTCTGCCACATAAATGTCTGCGAAATCATCAGATGTATTTAAATCCATAGACTGCCATGTACGGCCTCCGTCCTGTGTATAAAAGATAGTTCCGCTCTCCCCTGCAACCCATCCATTTAAGGAATCGGAAAAATCAAGGCCTGAAAATACTCTGTCCTGTCCGTAAGTTACGCCCGATAACAATATTAAAAATAAAATAAGATTTATAAAAAAAAATTTTTTCATAATAATTCCTTTCTTAAAAATAAGGAGTAAAAAATGAGTAGTGAGTAGTGAATAGTGAGAAATGTCCTGTTCTTTTCACTTTTCACTATAATACTGTAATCGTGATACATAATGCGTCTGCAAGGTGTATCTTTATAGAAATATTATATCATAGAATCAAATTTTTGCTATCTGACTCAAAATACCTGTTATAGTGTATTTCATAACTTATTAGAATTCAAGTTTGTCGTGACGCGTAACGCGTAACGCGTGACAGGGTTTAATCCCTGCGCATCACGCATTACGCTTTACGCATCACGAGGTCATTATTTATAGATAGTTATGAAACTAACTATAAAGGAATTCCTGTAATTAAAATAGAATATTCTTTGAATAATTTTATCTATTGAGGGAGAAGATAAATAATGAACAAAGAAATAGAAAAAGTGATAAAGGGTGCGTTAAAAGAAGATTCAGGGAAAAAAGGGGATATTACAAGTAATGCCATTTTTGGAGATGAAACAGGCGAATATATAGTATTATCCAAAGATAACGGCATTTTATGCGGTAAAGAAATCTTCGAAAAAGTCTTTCATATGATTGATGAAACCTGCACAATCGACTTTCACTTTAATGATGGTGACAGAATAAAAAACGGTGATATTGTTGCAGAATTAAAGGGGAAAGTCGCCAGTATTTTAATCGGAGAAAGAGTAGGGCTGAATTTCATCTGTCATTTAAGCGGAATTGCCACAAAAACCTGGCATTTTGTCCAGAGAGCAGAAGGAAGAGTAAAAATTCTGGATACAAGAAAAACAGCACCCGGATTAAGAATACTTCAAAAATATGCTGTTCGCTGCGGAGGCGGCTATAATCACAGGATGGGATTATATGATATGGTAATGATCAAGGACACCCATATCGATGCAGCGGGAAGTATCGCGAAAGCAGTTGAAAAAGTAAGGAATAAATGGGGAAAAAAATATAAGATAGAGGTTGAAACAAGAAATTTATCAGAAGTAAACGATGCACTGGAATGTAAAGTTGATAGAATAATGCTGGATAATATGGATACTGAAACAATGAAAAAAGCTGTCGATCTAATAGGCAAAAAAATTGAAGTAGAAGCTTCGGGGAACATGTTTCTGGAAAGAATCCAGGAAGTATCTCATACAGGTGTGGATTATATTTCTGCAGGAGAACTGACCCATTCCGTAAAAGCTTTCGATTTTTCTTTAAAGAAAAAAATCAGATAAGGAAGAAAAGATAATGAATGAAGATTTGATTTCTAAAATAAAAGAAAAGAAAGACCTTCTGAAAGACAAACTTACCATACTGGCACATCACTATCAGAATATTGAGATTGTAAAACTGGCCGATGTAATCGGGGACTCCTATAAACTTGCAGTAGAAGGCAGCAGGAGTAATGCCGAATTTATCCTTTTCTGTGGCGTAAAATTTATGGCAGAAGGTGCAGGTATTCTCGCAAAACAAACACAGAAAATCGTCATGCCTGACATGGAGGCAGGATGCCCTATGGCTGAAATGATAACGGCAGAAAAGGCAAAAGAAGTTTATAATAAAATAAGAGAACATTGTAATAAAGAAGTGGTGCCCGTAGTATATGTAAATTCCTACGAAGATATGAAGAGTTTCTGTGGCGACCGGGGAGGCTCTGCCTGTACAAGTTCCAATGCAAAGAAAATACTTGAATATTATTTCAATCAGGGAAAATCGGTGTTTTTTTCTCCCGATTACAATCTGGGCATAAATACGGCAAAATCACTCGAGCTAAAAAAAGATGAAATCATAAAAATAAAAAGAAATTTATCCTTTGAAGGTAATATAAAAACCGGCCGGCTATTTATATGGGACGGTTTCTGTATTGTCCATAAAATGTTTACGCCTTCCCATATAGTTAATCTCAGGGAAAAATATAAAGACATAAAGATTATAGTCCATCCCGAGTGTGACGAAGAGGTTGTCACAATGTCGGACATAGCCGGCTCTACAGAGAAAATATGGCATACTGTAAAAGAAAGTAAACCGGGTTCTATATGGGGTATAGGGACAGAATTTAACTTTGTCGGAAGACTTGCAGAAGAATGTAAAGATAAAACAGTTATACCGTTAACGGAATCGTCATGCAGTAATATGGAAAAAATAAGCCTTTCCGATCTGGCACTGTCCCTGGATTCAATTTTCGATTATATAAAAGGCTCAGGTAAATTAAGATTTGAAATAAAAGCCTGTGAAAATTTTAAAGAAAATGCAAAAAAATCTTTAGAGAAAATGATTGAAATTTCAGAAAGTAAATAAGATGAAGGAAATCATTGAAAATTTTAAAGAAAATGCAAAAAAATCTTTAGAGAAAATGATTAAAACCCGGGAGGAAATATAAATGAGAGAAATCCATGATGTCATAATAATCGGAACAGGCATTGCCGGCCTGACTGCTGCCATATATTTAAAAGAAAAAGGACTCGATGTTCTGGTTATAACAAAAAACGATGTTATATGCGAGACAAATACCAATTATGCCCAGGGAGGTATTATTGCCTGGAAAGAAACTGACAGCCCGGAAAAACTTGCAGACGATATATTTAAAGCAGGATACCATTATAATAATATTGATGCGGTAAATAAGCTTGCAGAAAAAGGGCCGAAGCTTGTTTTTGATTTTCTGATCGACAGACTCGACATACCATTTATAAAATCATCAGACGGTTCAATAGACTATGCGGGAGAAGCGGCACATTCGGAAAGAAGAATTGTACATTATAAAGATCATACAGGTGAAAAAATACAGGAATATCTGATAAATTATGCAAAAAAAATCGATATTCCCATATTAAACTCCCATACGGCCATAGATTTGATTTCAAACAACCATCATTCAAGAGATTGTCAGGAACTTTATAAAGCACGTGAAATAATGGGAGTATATGTTCTGGATAATAAAACGGGAGACGTTAAAACATATTTTTCCCACTATGTCATACTTGCCACAGGGGGAGTCGGCAATCTATATCAGCATACAACAAACCCTCCTTCCGCAACAGGCGACGGAATGAGTATGGCATACAGAGCAGGTGCCGATATTATAAATGCCGAATTTATACAATTCCATCCTACATGCCTTTTTCATAAAGATATTAAAAGATTTTTAATTTCAGAATCCCTGAGAGGAGAAGGGGCGAAACTGCTTGATCCTTACGGGAGGGAATTCATAGAGCGTTATACTCCGATGAAAGAACTTGCCCCCCGTGATGCCATTGCAAGAGCACTATTCGAGGAAATGAATAAACTCGGCACTGAATATATGCTTTTAGATCTTGCCAATCATTATAAAGGTGAAAGGCCGCTTAAAGAAAGATTTTCCCGTATATATACAAAATGCCTCTCAGGCGGTATAGACATAACAAAAGAGCCAATACCGATTGTACCTGCCGCTCACTATATATGTGGCGGTATAAAAGTAGATCTTTACGGAAGAACATCCCTGAAAAATCTATATGCCACAGGGGAAGTAAGCTGTACAGGCCTTCATGGTTCAAACAGGCTTGCTTCTACATCATTGCTGGAAGGATTATTATGGGGAAAAGAATCGGCAGAGGATATTATCAATAATTTTAAAGAAATAAACAGAGAGAGATTCAACGAAATTCCTGACTGGAAACTGCCGGAGCATGTAGAAGAATTTGACCCCCTCCTTTTAAAACAGGATCTTCAGGCCATTCAGCTTACAATGTGGAATTATGCAGGCATTGTAAAAACAAAAAAAGGACTGGAAAGAGCACAGGCAGATCTCAATTACTATTCCCACAGAATTTTTAAATTTTACAAAGAAGCAAAATTAAACAGAGATATTATTGAATTACGAAATGCGATTGTAAGTGCCTTGCTTATCGTCAGTTCTGCACTTCATAATGATAACTCCAGAGGATGTCATTATCTGAAAGACTGATTTCTTAGTACCGCAACAGGCCAATCCGTAACCATCTGATATACAGGACGGAATCTTAAAAATTTATCTGAGCGGATATGAATCGGGAGCAGGGGCGAAATTTTATCTTACTATAGAAGATTTAAATAGTATTATATATTTAGTTTCATAACAATCCATAATTAATAAATAAAGACAGAGTAAAAATTAAAAAGGAGAGGTACCATGAATATAAATAAAATAAATAATTTTACATCTCTTCCGGTAAATCAGGCAAAGGCAGGGTGCACTCCGGAGAAAAATGTTTCAGACAGGGTTGAACTGGGAACAAAAGATAATACAGAAGCAATAAAACCTGCAAAAAAATGGCTTTTTATGAATTATATTGCGGCAGACTGCAATCTAAAAGAACCTCTCACAGATATTATCGATAATCAGGAACTGGTAGGCTCTGATAAGAATACCCATATAGTTGCCCTTGAGGAAAAATCCATAATGAAAAAATGACGAAAGAGGAATAATGTTCCTCTTTCGTCACTCAATATTTCCCGGTTTAAGGCTCCTGTAAACTGTTTTCCAGGTAAGACCTCCGTCAGATGTATATAATATAATGCCTGAACCGCCGTTATTAGATCCCGGTTTATAGTCAACAACAGTGCCTCCCACAGCCAGCCCGTTAAGAGGATCAGTAAAATAAATATCCCTGATTAAATCAGAAATATCTTCCCTCTGGCAGTTCCATGTCACTCCTCCGTCAGAACTGTGTAAAATAACCCCTCTGTATATGCCGTCATTATCAGTTTTTCCGCCGTACATCCATCCCTTTGCAGAATCGGCAAAATAAATACCCATAATATTAAAATTTTTCTTTTCAATATACCAGTTATTTCCACCGTCAATTGTATGAAGCAACGTCCCGTCTATACCTGTAACAAAGCCTCTATTCTTATCCAGGAAATATACAGATGTTAAACCTTCTTTTTTATACTCATACTGTTTTTTCCAGGTATTTCCGCCATCTTCCGTATGAATTATTACTCCTTCAAATCCCGCTGCCCATCCGGTATCTTTATCTATAAAATAAATCCCTGCAAGCGGATCGGAAAGGCCGCTTATCTGAGGAGTCCATGTATGTCCTCCGTCACATGTATGGAGAATCTTTCCTCCGTCCCATCTTCCCCCGACAATCCATCCGAGAAGGGAATCTACGAAGAATATCCTAACAAGGTCTTCATCTGTTCCGGTGTTCTGTTTTTCCCAGGTTTTACCTCCGTCCGAGGTGTGGAGCACTGTACCTCCGAAACCTGTTACCCATCCGTTATTTTTATCGGAGAAATAGACTCCCGTAAATTTATTATCGCCGGTACCGGCAAATCTTTCATTCTGAATTTCCCAGGAATGACCTCCGTCGGAGGTATGTAAGATGATACCGCCTCTGTTAAAACTCTTACCTGTAGCCCATCCGTTCAGACGATCCGTGAAATAAACTCCTCGAAGTTCCTCACCTGTTCCGCTGTTCTGAACCTTCCAGGTAAGACCGCCGTCATTCGTATGAAATATAGAACCTTCTCTGCCAAGAACCCAGCCCTTTTTATTATCTATAAAATAAACTTTTACCAGCTTTTCCATGTCTATTTTCTGACATGACCAGTTTACGCCTCCGTCAGATGTATGTAAAACAGTACCGTCATCGCCTGCAATCCAGCCGTTCTGTAAATCGGTAAAAAAAATATCCCTCAGATTATCAGTAACAATCTGAATCTTTTTCCAGTTTTCGCCTCCGTCAGATGTATGAAGCAATGAACCATTATTTCCTGCTGCCCATCCATGGTTTGAATCTATAAAGAAAATACTATGAATATAATCGATTCCATCTATATTTAAAACTTCCCATTTTTTTCCGCCATCAGAAGTATACAGAGTTCTGTTTTCCTCCAGAACCCATCCGTTATTTATATCCAGGAAACGAATTTCCGAGAGGGTTTTATCTGTGCCGGAAGCCTGTTTTATCCAGGAAATACCTCCATTATCCGTATGAAGTATAACTCCTCCCGAACCGCAGACCCAGCCATTATTTTTATCTGTAAAATAAATATGTGTCATATAAGAACAGCCTGTACTGAAATAACTCCAGGTGAGTCCTTCATCTTTGCTGTGAAAGAGAGTGCCACCGGCAGATAAAACCCATATATCCTTTTCATCTATGGCACAGACATCTACGAGTCTGTCTTTCGTACCACAGGTGATAGTGCGCCATGTATAACCACCGTCTGTCGTGTGAAAAATAGAACCGTTCTCACCTGTTACCCAGCCGTTCCTGTCTGAAAAATATAATCCCGGGAAAACACTGTCATCTGCGTAACCGGTGCCTGATAAAAAGATAAAAGAAAAAAACAGCGTAACGTATATAAAAAAATTTTTTTTCACTGAGCCATGTACCTCAATAATTTCTGACAGGGCGAAATCCCAGGCAATTTAAATAATAGTTGGGAGCAAGGCAGTTTCTGCAGGCAGACCGGCAGAACTCGGAAGTAGAATGCCAGCTTCCTCCGCGCAGTACCCTGAGAGTTCCAGAAACGGGGCCTGCAGGATTGGTATCAGGGCTTACTCCGTAATAAGTTGTGCTGTTCCAGTCACTGCACCATTCCCATACATTTCCGCTCATATCATAGAGGCCGAAAGCATTGGGAAGTTTCTGACCTGCATTATGACAGTTCCTCTTTCCGGCACCATGATCGTTCGGATTAACTTCGTTTTCATATCCTTCTTCGGCATTATCCCAGTACCAGCTGTACTTAGCTATAGAGGCAGGGGAAGGACTGACTTCGCCCCAGTAATAATCTGCAGAATTTCCGCCGCGACATGCATATTCCCATTCTGCTTCAGCAGGAAGTCTGTAACCATTTAATGTCCTCCATACAGAAGGGTCGTCTCCCCTGTTATTTATCGGCCCGTAACATGGAGTTAATCCGTGCTGTTCACTCAGCCAGTTACAGTATGCCACTGCTCCGTACCATGATACATATACGACGGGACGGGCTTCATAACCGGACCTTACAGAAAATGTTCCTGCCTCAGGTCCTCCCCTTATACCCTGATAATAATCTTCCACTATATTAATCCAGCTGCCTCCACCCTCTGTCTGATTGCCCTGAGCATTTAAAAATAATACATATTCCGAATTTGTCACCTCATACGTGAACATACGAAATGAACTTACTGTAACCTTATGAACCGGTTGTTCCGACGTGCTGACGGTACTGCCCATATTAAAAGTTCCTCCTGTAATTGGTACCATTGAAGGCATACCGGTCGGAGTGGCCAAAGTGGTCGGACTGGGAGTGATCACTGAAATAACGTTGCTATCACTGCCACAGGCTGACATAAAGGAAATCAATAGAAGCAGACATGTTATTATAACATAAATTTTTGTGTTCATAAAAACACCTCCTCGTTAAAATTTTTGACAAATATTTTTTTATCCTTCTTTGATTTCTTCAATTTATAATTAAGGGTGAACAGTGAATAAGGTCCTGTTTTTTTTACTTTTCACTATCATTAAATTCTAATAACTTATGAAATACATTATATTTCAATCCTTAAATTTATTTATAAGAGAAGGGTAAAATTTTGTCATACAGGAAGGACAGATGCCTTCTGTAAATTCGGCTTCCGAGTGAATTTTTATATATTCTTCCACACTGTTCCAGTATCCTTTATCATCTCTTATTTTTTTACAGGAAGAACATATAGGCAGAAGACCTTTCAGGGTTTTGATTTTATTCACAGCTTCCTGAAGCTCGCAAACAAGCTTTTCTCTTTCTTCTTCAAATATTTTTTTTTCTCTCCTGTCTCTCATGGCAAGGAGAATGGCTTTCTTATCATACCAGTCCACAACAGATACTGTAATATCCACGGGGCAGAGGGTACCGTCAGAGAGTATAATTTCTCTATTTTCACAGACATTATCGTAAAAATTAATATCTTCCGGAGAAGATAAAACTTTATCTTTACGGGGAAATAATCCTGTATAATCCCTGTATAACAGGTTTTTATAACCGATCATATGACATGCCTGTTGATTTGCATGGATTATCAAACGGTTTTTTCCGTCTATAATCAGCATCATATCGGTAATACTGTTAAAGAGAGAATTAAATTTTTCTTCTGACTTCTGCAGTTTTATATCTTTTTCCTGAAGTTCTTTTTCCAGACTGACAATCTTCTGACGAAGTTCTATCAATTTTCCGGCTGAATCGTTTTGCTGTTTCATAATTGGAATTATCCCCTATTTATTGATAATATATGCCGAATTTTACCCGGATTTCCCGTCTATACACATTATTTACTCAAAATAAAAAGGACAAGCATGGGCCATCGGAGAAATCTCTTTGCCCTGGGAAATTTCTCTATAAAGTCTGCTGTGCAGAAATATTCCTTAAAAGACTCAATCTTCAGACCTGATTTAATAATGGCATTTACGAAATCAGACATCTGATTCGGATAACCTTTCGGCCTTATTTCTTCCCCTGTAGCATGATCTTTAAAATTGGCCTGCACGTCAAGGAGCATCATGGAAGGATGCATGGCTGTAATAAATATCTTCCCTTTTTTCTTACATACCCTTTTTGTCTCTTTAAAAAAACAAAGAAGATTCTCTATATGTTCAAGGACAAGGGAACTTATGACAAAATCAAAATTTTCATCAGGAACAGGTAATTTATCGGATAAATCATGGCAGATAAATTTCACTTTTTCACTGCCAGACTTTTTAAGTGCTTCTTTGAGCATACCGGAAGATATGTCTAAAGCTGTAACAGAAGCACCCTTTTCTGCAAATTTTATAGAATGGCGCCCTGTGCCGCATCCGAGGTCTATAACGGATTTACCCTTTACATTAAAGGTAAATTCCTCTCCAAATACCAGTTCATCAAGATTTATCATAGGGTTGCCGTCTTTTTCATAAACAGGAGCCCACCGGTCATAACCTGAAGCAGTATCCATTTCCTTAATAATTTTCTTATTCCCTATGTCATCTGCAATATTTTTCGCAACAACTTCGAGTCTTTTCACAGTATTGTCTTTTTCACCGGCTAAAATCTTATTTCCCGTGACATCAAATTTAATATTGCTCAATCCTCTCATACCAAGATGTCTGATTTTAACAACCCTGCATTTCAATCCCAGTTCTTTAACTCCAATAAAAGCTTTATCCCCGCAACATATAACATAATCTTCAATACCGGAAAGTTCCCCGGCAAGCCTTTTAAGATTACCTTCTCCAAGGATTTCCTCTTTATTTGCTTCACTTCTCCCGGTTTTCTCCTCATATTCGACTCTGTCCCAGGCATTTGTAATGGTAATGTCTTCATAGGTAATTTTATATGGTAAGATTTTCTTCTTATTTAAAATATTCATGAGTATTTCCAGGTTTTTCCCTGTCATTTTTGCCGCAGGTCTTTTAAGGATTTCTTCATGCCTTCCCGGGCAGGAAAAAACAAAGGCCACCTGTTTTTTTATTCCCGGTTTATGGTGAATCCGGGACATGTATTTTAAAACCATATGTATTTCATCTTTATCGAAATCTTTTAATTTTGAAGAAATTTCTTTCTCTGTAAAACCTTTGAATTTAAGGTTTTCTATTACGTTAAATTTCTCTTTTTCTATTTTGTTGCTGAGAAATTCCAGGGTTTTATCATTTACAAACCACATATTGTATCTCCTTTTTTCTGACTTTTACGGAATCTATTCTTCAAATCTTCCTCCTAAATGTTTTGCAAAGAATTTTTCTACTGCAGAATAAAGTTTTATTCTATTTTCAGGCCTGATAATACTATGTCCTTCATCAGGGAACAGGATATATTCATAATCAACACCTTTATTTTTTAAAACCTCTACAATCTGTTCCGATTCCGACTGTTTGACACGGGCATCATTGGCTCCCTGTGCTATGAGCATTGGAATTTTTATTCTGTCGGCATAAAACAGAGGGGAACGGGATTTTAAAAACTCTTCTTCAGTTTCAGGATCGCCAACCCTTTTCACAAGCAATGCTTTAAAATCCGTATTCCAGTAAGGAGGAATATTTTTCATAAATGTTACAAGATTACTTATACCATATATATCCACGGCACAGCAGAACAATTCAGGTGTAAACGTAGCTCCTGTGAGTGCCGCATATCCTCCGTAAGAACGTCCGAAAACAGCAATCTTTTCCGGGTCTGCAATATTCCTGTCGATTGCCCATTTAACTCCGTCTGCCAGATCATAAAGCATCTTTCTCCCCCATTCCATGTCACCGGCATTTAAAAAATCCTTTCCATAGGATTTGGAAGCACGATAATTAATCTGAAGGCAGGCATAACCACGGTTTGTAAAGAGCTGAACTTCCGGTGTATAAAGCCAGATATCCCGGTTCCATGGCCCTCCGTGTACACGTAATACGAGAGGAAGATTTTTTTTCTCTTTCCCCGGAGGACAGGTAAGATAGCCATGTATGGTCAATCCGTCACGGGCAGTAAAAGTTACAGGTTCCATGTTTGCCAGGGTATAATTTTTCAAAGCCGGATGCTCTGAAAAAAGAAATTGACCTTTCTTTGATTTTCTATAATAAACATAATGGCTCCCAGGATCTGTATCTTTAGAGAAACTGACAATCCATACGGTATCATCAATATTTCTCCTGATAAAAAAATCTCCCCTGTCAAGTTTCTCGACAGATTGAAAATCATCTTTTATTGTCTCATCCAGCACTGACCATTCAAGTTTTTCTCTGTAAAAGGCCACAGCCTGAATTTCACAGGTATTGCAATCCATCAGGTAATGAAATACATCATATCCCGGATCTTCGGCAATTACTTCCCTTATACCCGTAGCAATATCTATTTTAACCACACGGGCCGTATTTGCATCTCCGGCATCTATAAGGTAAATATATTTACCGTCTTTACTGAAAGAGATTAATCTGAAATGAAAAGAATCTTCCAGTCCGCGGGTAAGCAACGTTTCCCACGCAGAATCTTTATCTTTTTTAATTAACAGGTCAGAACTTCCGTCAGTTCTTCTGCTCAGTGCTGCTCTTATATTAAAATCTGCATCATTTAACCATACCGTTACATTACCAGGGTTTTTAACCACCAGTTCCAGAACTCCCGAGGTAAGAAAAAGTTTGTAAACATCATGTTTGTTCTTATCTTCTTTATTCATGCCAATCAGTATTTCATCAGGGAAATGTCTGTCATAAGCAATTATTCTAACCTGAACATCCGGGAAAGGGGTTAAATTTTTAATCTCTTCTGTTTTTAAATCGACTGAATATAAATTCCAGTTTTCATTACCTCCCATATCCTGAAGATAAATTACATGTCTCATATTATAGGCCCAGAAATAAGTGATTATACTCCTGTGCTTCTCTTTTGTAACGACTCTATCGTCTTCATGGCCAATAGTTTTTACCCATATATTCAACACATTATCCACAGGCGCCAGATAGGCTATCTGTTTTCCGTCAGGAGAGAGCTCAGGTTTTGATTTTACAGGATTTCCGAACAGTGTTTCTTTGGGAATCAGGTCAGTCATAATATCACACACCTTTCACATCGGCCGATAATTTCCGTTTCACTAAATATCCTTCACAGATAAAAAGGGCCGGAACAATTAAGAGCATAAAGAAAACCACCAACTGCAATTTTTTTAGAACAAGTACAGAAATATAATTATCCATATTGGAGCCCAAAAAACTGTTAAGAATCTCATAACACCTGACACGTGACGGCAGGAAATAATGTATTGTCTGCTCATGCTCAGGTCAACCTCTCTTTCCATAGATATATTATTCCCAGTTTTTTCAATTATGTGTCAAGAAACTCTTCCTTTATAGTGTATTTCATAACTTAGGAATGAAAATTTATTAATTGTCTCTTTCCTCGCGTCACGCGTTACGCGTTACGCGTCACGATTAATATATTTGAGACATTTATTTAACTGCCATTCCTTATTAGAATTTAAGTCGTCGTGACGCGTGACGGGTTTAATCCCTGCACATCACGCATTACGCTTTACGCATTACGAGGTCATTATTTATGGATAGTTATGAAACTAACTATAAAACTGTCACAGCCTGTCCGGAAAGATAAACTTTAACTCCCATATATTTTTTGTCCTCTCTCTGTTAATTTCATATAAAATTTCGATTTTAAAATATGTATTATTTATGTTCACCACAGTATTTTTTGTAAAGGGGAAAAGTTTTATATATAGAATAAAAGAATCCTCAGTGACAGCACGTCGTCATGTTACTGACCTGAGCATGTAATAAAAGTCTTCCTACCATGACGCGTCACGAGAGCAAATATGTATTATTTAAGCTCACAGCAGTATTAACGAAAAAGGAGCAGTGCCGCTTTTATGGCCATTCCTTACATTTTATTATTCTATGTTCAGCGTATGGTCTATAAAAGAACCTTTGAATATCTCGGCAATACGGGACTTATGTCTATTGCGGCTTTTTTGGAAAACAAAGGATATAAAGCCCGTGTATTTACCGGCATAACAACAGATGCCATAAAAATATTTACTCATGAAGCTCTGAAAGAGAAAATCTTTGCAGTAGGTTTCTACTGTGATTATGATAATCAGAGTGCAGTAGAAGAAATGAGTATTTTTTTTAAAGAAAAATATAATATTCCCGTTCTGGTCGGAGGCCCTCAGACAGTTCATATCGGTGAAAATTTTCTAAAAAAATCGAAATGTGATTTTTTAATAAGAGGTGACGGAGAATATACACTGTTCGAATTGCTTGAATATATGGCTTTTAAAAGAACAAAAAAAGAAGACATTAAAGGCATTTTATATTTAGATGATAAAGGCCAGATGGTCTGTAATGAGCCGCGACCTCTTATAATGGATCTGGACAGTCTCCCCTTCCCTTCTTCATCTCATTTACTGGATAACTCCCGTAAATACAATTTCCCCGTTCTCTCTGCAAGAGGATGTCCCTTCAGATGTGCCTTTTGTTTTGAAGGAGGAAATACAAAAACACTTCGTTTAAGGAGTGTAAAAAAAGTAACAGAAGAAATACAAAAAGGGCTCGAAGAAAATCCTTCCGCAAAATATATATGGTTTGCCGATGATACTTTTACATTGAGCTATGAAAGGACAGAAGAGTTCTGCAGAGAGCTGAAGGAACTCAGAAAAAAATATGATTTTATATGGTTTGCCGAAGGACACCCTTCTATTATCTGTAAATGGCCGGAAATGGTTCCTATGATGAAAGAAGCCGGGATGGCAAGAATGCAGATAGGACTTGAATCAGGATGGAGTAAAGCACTGGAGATGTACAACAAACAGACTACCCTGGCGAATATCGAAGAGGTTGTAAATCTCTGCAGGGACATTGATTTACCACAACTGGCAGGTAATTTTATAATAGGCGGCGCATATGAGACGGAAGAAACACTTATTATAACAAAAGAGTATGCGGAAAAATTGATAAGATCCGCTCCGGGATTAATGGATATCTATACAAGTATGATAATGCCTCTTCCCAATACAGCCATATCACAGAATCCCGCCAGATTCGGCATAAAAATACTGGATACTTCTTATCTTACTTCTCTGGAAGATTTCCCTGTAACGGAGACGGAAAAACTCTCAAAAAATGCCATAAGTAATGCAAGATTTGATTTTGTAAAAAACATATCTCTTCTCTTCAAAGAACTTTTTAAATCAGGGCAAATTCCCTTTAATAGAATAAAAAAACATTTTGAACTGGCTTTAAACTATAAACTGCCAAGCACCTGGTACAGTTATGTCTACTCAAAAGACAGGTTCGTCAATCCCTATTTCAATCTGCTCCTTAAAACATCCGCCGTAAGGCTTGAAGATATAAAGGAAAAAGAACTAAATTTTTATTATCCTGCCAGGGTTTCAGATGATATGGAAGGATTGGAAGGGGTAATTCTTTCCCCTGAAGAATACAGATTGCTTTTATTATGTAGCGGAAAGATTGATATAAAAACTATAGGAAACATTTTCGGCTCTATCGCGGGAGATAATTTATATAAGATATTAAAAAAGCTGGAGTCTCTTTACCTGATAGTCTTTTATATGCCTTAAAAAGGAGCATATCCGATCCATCGTCTTTCTTCAAAAGAACGTAGGATCATAAGAGCTTTCTCATTAAAACATTCTTCATTTTCAAAGGAATTACCGGACAGCCTGTAGCACCGCTGCAGTATTTCACTCAATCTGAGCTTTCCGCTGCAATGAAGGAGTAATTCATATTCCAGAGGCGAAAGAAGGTGTGTGCCTGCAGAAGGGCAGCCTTCTTCAAAAGAGAGATTACTCCAGAGTTCAAAAACTCTCTGAGGATGACATGAAAATAATTTCTCCCTGTCTATCTTATCGGAAGGCTTTAAAATATTTTTCACAAGACATTGATAATAATTATGAGAAACAGGATTTGAAGCAAAGATAGCTGATATCCATATAGAAGGTATATTATATTTATAAAAAAGCCTGTAATTACTGAGAATTGTCTCGACAGGTATATTCCCTGTTCTATAAAGCTCTTTCATTTTATGTAAAATTCTTCTGCTAAAATCAACTCTCACATTGAACAGATCCATCCACGAAAAAGCTTCTGTTTCCGAAAGAGGTATATCTTCAAGAGCCATGATCTCTCTTTCTCTGGCGAGTGTCATGCCGAAAGAACCGGGATCATTGGTTATGGCTGTATGGGAATAGGGAGTAAAGAAAAAGCTTGAAGGAATAAATCTGCCCGGGGCAATATCCAGAAAAGAAGTGATTAATCTTACATCTGCTTCTATCGTATCGTGGTTTTCTAACGGTCCTCCGATGATTATATTCCCTGCAATCTGAGGCACATCTGCTTCAGTACAGAGTTTCATTGCTCTCTCCATCATGTCGGCTTTCGTGCGCTTTCTGTACATAGACAGTACCATGTCTGAGCCTGATTCTATTCCCAGGGCTATCTTTACCAGTCCCGATTTCACCATAGGTTCCAGCATATGAGGCCATTTAAGCAGAGTCTCTACATGAGCTTCACAGAACCATACAAAGTCCTTTTCTTTTCTGATTTCCATAAGACCTGTGCATAGTTCTTCAACCCTTTTCGGGTCAAGAGTAAAGGTACTGTCCTGAAAAAATATGTATTTATATGAAGGATTTCTCTCAAAGTGACACATGATCTCATCAAGAACGTTCTTTACACTTCTGAAACGAACGGTTCTTTTATTACTCCCTTCATAACAGAAGGTGCATCTGTAAGGACATCCCCTCCCTGTAAGTACAGGCATTGAGTCCTGTGATACACTTCCGCCTTCAAGACGAAAATCAGGCCATGGGAGACTATCCAGATTTTCCAACGGTTTTCTGTCAGGGTGATAAACTATATTACCATTCTCATCCATACGGGTTATTCCGTCTACTTCTGAAAGTTTTTTTCTTTTATCTATAAAAACTTCCAGCAGTTCCAGAAGGGTAAATTCACCTTCACCCCTTACAACTGCATCGCAGAGAGATCTACGGAAAAATGCCTCATCAAGAGACAGAGCCTGAGGACCGCCTATAAAAACAGGTATGTTCCATTTTTCTTTAATTTTTCTGGACAGTTCAGCCACAAGATTGACATTATCATAATCACAGTAAAATCCGGCACTCTTTGTTCCTCTGTTATTCATCGTGTCTTCTATCCATTTATAAGCTTCACAGGAAAAGCCGCGAAACATATCTACAGAATAATGTTTTTCTTTCAAAAATACATTCAGGAGATTTAAACCTATAGTTATATCTCCTTCTATGGTACCGAAATGGTCTCTTCTGGTATTTATTAAAAGAATATCACAGGCCATAAGAAAATCCTTTATGTAGTCGTTACGCGTTACGCGTAACCCGTGACGGGAGAAAACCTTTATTCCTGAAGTTCTGACAAAAATATGATGCAAATCACTGGAATATTAATTTTGTATAAACTTCTAATAAAGATTTACACAAAAATCACAAAAAACTCCGGTATATCTGCATCATATTTACTTTTTTGTATTTAAACATGATAAAATTTATCAAGTGAATAAAGAGGAGAGAAGTTTTTAATCAGAGGAAGTGATATCCACCTTTCATTACTGACCCGGTCATAAGCATAGATAAAGGTCTTCTTCCCATCACGCGTTACGCGTCACGAAAGCAGCTATATATTATTTATGCTCACCAGAAGAAAGGTTTATGCTCCGGAATATGTCTGAAGCTTATCAGACAATATCCTGCAAAAAGGAGCTTTTACACTGTCCGATAAATATAACCTTCACCCTGTCCTTACAACACTTAAATTTTCCTGATTAATGAGAAGCTGTTTCGGCTGCTGTAAATGCATAATCAACACCAACAATAGATAATCCTGCAGCTACCTGATCAAGATGTTCATCTGATAATTCCTTGGCGCCTTTAGCACTTCTGACTTCCTTGCTGGCAGCCTTGAATTCTTCAACAGTTACATCATAACCGTGTTTTTTAGCCACTTCCAGAAGTTTTGCTTCTGAACCTGCTGCTCTGAATTCTCCTGCCAGAGTCTGATCACTCTGAAGTTTTGCTACAAGAGCTTTTGCACTTTGTAATGACATTATATTCACCTCCTTTCCGTTAAAATAACTGTTCATATGAAACACTAAAGACCACGACCGGTTCAATCACAACAAAAAATGAAAAACTGTCCATTCCGTCACCCGTTATGTGTTACGATTCTCGTATAAATTCTTGATTTATATAAGGGCCATGATCAATTTTTCAAAAAAATAAAACAACGTAACAACTGAAATAAAATGAAAACAGGTAGATAAATGAATGTAATTAAACGAAAAATATTTACATTGATAGGCTAATTAGAGACAATTTTGCAATAATATTATTCTCACATGACGATAAAATTCCTGCTAATTTTTTAAAATTTACAAAAAATTACCCAGTATTTTTTATCAAAGATGTTCAGAAGGTTCAAAATAGTAACTTTAAATTCTTCCATATCCTTAAAATTGCTGCTAAAAACCATATAAAGACTTTCCAGAACTTCTTTAAGATTCAATTTTCCACTGCATCTTAAAAGCAGTTCAAATTCCAGAGGAGATAAGACATAATCCGAAATTTTCGGGTATCCGTCACTGAAATTTACTGTTCTTCTTATTTCTACCGTACGGAGCGGCCTCCATGACATGAGTTCCTCAGAAGGAACTTCTGCAAATCTTACAGCTTCTCCTTTCTGTATGAGACGGAAATATTCGTCAAGCAATTGATTCTTCTTGAAAAAGTCAATATACCACATAGAGGTAATACCGTAACGGTATGCATTTTTATAATGAGAAAGAATAGTTTCGTAAGGTACAAGATTATTCAGGAGCAATTCTTTCATTGTATTGAAGATATGGTTATTTACTTTCTGCCTGTATCTTACAATATCTTCTACAGAAGTCCCATGACCTTTAACAAGAGGGAAATCATCAAAAGATTTAATACCGTCTTTATCCAGAATGGTAAGTCCGAAATCATCAGGCCTCGTTGCTATGGCAGTTCCCGGATAGGGTCTTAAAAATCCTGTCATAATATCAATGACACCCGGGGCTTTACGGAGCAATTTTTCAGCAAAAGCCATAGTATTTGCTATAGTTTCGTCACTTTCCATAGCTCCACCTGTTATAAGATTGGTCGCCATCTGGGAAATGCCGGCCTTCAAAGCTTCATCTATAACTGCTTCTATTTCTTCTACCGTAATCTGTTTACCGTACATATCCAGAATATGCTGGTTCCCTGTTTCAACACCTATCTGGAGTCTTATGAGACCGGATTTTGCCATCATATGTATCATCTCGGGCCATTTATACAGTGTATGAATATGGGCTTCACAGTACCAGACGAAATCTTTTTCACGTCTCAGCTTATTTATTTCATTACAGAATTCTTCGACTCTCTCAGGATTTAATGTGAAGGTATCATCCATTACAGCTATATAATTCAGAGAAGGATATAAATTAAAATTACGTTTTATCTCTTCCATTACAGAAGTTATACTCCTCAGACGAATCTTCTTTTGATGACTGCTTTCATAGCAAAAAGCACAGGAAAAAGGACACCCGCGGCCGGTAAAGATAGTGTGTCCGTATCTGCGGTCCTTATGAAGAGAGCGGTGATATGCCGGGAAAGGAAGATTATCCAGGTTTTCCACAGGCTTTCCGGGGGGATTCTGTCTCAAAATTTTTTCATCGTCCATCCAGACCAGGTTTTTTATATCTTCTTTTTTACCTTTACCTTTAACAATATAATCCATAAGCAGGGGAAATGTTTCTTCTCCTTCTCCCCTGAGGATATAATCACAGCAGGAACGGAGAAAAAAATCTTCATTAAGGTCAATTGCCTGAGGGCCTCCGATAATTACAGGATAGCCATATGTTTCTTTTATAAAAAGACTCAATTCCTCAACTGCCGTTCTATTTTCAAAATCACAGGTAAAACCTGTTGCCACAATATTTCTGAGAGAAACTTCCCTCTCAATTATTTCCGGAACTTCATGGGTAAAACCATGAAAAACCAAAGGGTCATAGCCTTTTTCTTCCAAAACTGCAGCCAGATAAAAAAGTCCCGGACAATCAGAACTGTTATCAGATGGTCTTCCAAGATATCTTCTTACATTAAAAAGCAATATTGTATGAGACAAAATTTATATTCCACCCTTCAAGAAAATTTCGACTACCAGAAATACTATAAAGGAGTATAGGCAAGCCAGTATTTATCTTCAAATTTTTTAAGTAAAAGAAATGCTTCTTTTTCATATTCTTCATAACTTTCAAATCTATGAGAAAATTTCTCATAAACCAGGTGAAGCATTTCTTTAAGACGAAGTTTTCCTGTTGAATAAAGTAACAGTTCAAATTCCAGAGGTGAAAGCACATAAGTGCCAATCCTCGGATAACCTTCTGAAAAATCCACATCGCTCCACATTTCCATAATACGTTGCGGACGCCATCTATAAAGTTCTTCACAGGGGATATCTGAAGATCTCTTTACTGCTCCACGAAAAAACAGATTATAATAAGCTTTCACAAAAGGGATTTCACAGTAAACAGCAGTATACCACACAGAAGGTATGCCGAAGGAAAAATCACGGAAGGAATTTATAATCCTTTCATGAGGGACTTTACCTTCTTTAAAAAGAGAAGTCATCTTTTTTATGCCATGAAATATCAGTTCTTTCTGCCCTTTCGCTATATCTTCTCTTTTCATACTATCTGTTTCCGTAACTGTATAATCGGCAAAACCCGTTATACCTTCCGGGTCAACGATATGGATACCATATTTTTCAGGCTCCATTCCTATGGCAGTATCCGGGTATGGCACAAGGGGACTAGGCCCTATCTCCAGTATACCGGGCGCCATTTCCAGCAGCTTTTCGTAAAAAGCTTTGTTTATTTCCAGTGTTTCAGGACTTTCAAAAGGCCCGCCCGTTATAAAAAAGCCTACAACCTGGTGGATTTCTGCGGCAGATGCAGTTTTTATGACATGTTCTATATCTTCCAGAGTAGTTCCTTTTCCGTAAAGGTCAAGAACCTTCTGAAGTCCGGATTCTATACCTATTTGAAGTCTGACCATTCCTGCTTCTGACATATAATAAAGCATTTCAGGCCATTTACTCAGAAGCTTCACATGGCCTTCACAATACCAAACAAAATCCCTTTTTCCCCTGAGGCGGCCAAGACCCTTACATATGTCCTTTACCCTTTCGGGAGATATGGTAAAGGTATCATCCAGAAAGGCAATATAATTTATATTATCATCGCTGTCCAGTATAGTTTCCACATCCTTTAAAACCCTGTCAACACTTCTGAGTCTTAAAGGGCGGGAAATATTACCTTCATGACAGAAGGCACACCTGAAAGGACATCCTCTCCCTGTAAGTATTGTGGCCTTTTTCCTCACAGGTGGTTTATTTACCAGGCGATGATAGGCAGGTAGCGGCAGTTCATCAAGATTTGAAACAACTGGACCCGGAGGGTTCTTTATCAGATTGTCTTTTTCATCTACATAAATTATTCCGGCAAGTTCCTTCCAGTTGCCTCCGTTATTATACAAACACTCAAGTATACGTAGAAGTGTTATCTCCCCTTCTCCGTATACACAGGCCATAGACATAGAGCTTTTCAGATATTCTGCATTAAAGCCTGTAACCTGAGGCCCTCCGAGTATTACAGGAATACCGTAATCCTCTGCTATTTCTCTGCTCATACGGCAGACTTCACGCTGATTCTCAAAATCACAGTAGAAACCTGCTGCCAGTATTTTATGATTTTTCACCTGTTCTTTCAAAAATTCTCTTCCATAAAACAGTTCACCCTGGTAGACAAGGGCGTCATAGCCTTTATCTTCCAGAAAACCGGCCAGAGACATTAACCCCAGGGATTCTACTGATGTTTCAAGCATACTATATATGATTCTATATATATTAAAAAGTAAAATTTTGCCTTCCAAGATATCTCCTTTCAATGTCTCTATGGCCAGTGACGGGAAAAGACAAATTTACAGATTATCCGTTGTCTTACTGACCTGAGCATAAGCATGTAATAAAAGTTTTCCTCCCATCACACGTCACGCGTTACGAGTCACGAGAGCATAAAGGAGAGAAACTCACAGATTTATTACTGCCGGCACTAAGTAGCACTACAGGTAAATTTATATGAGAATCGTAACGCGTAACGCGTAACGCGTGACAGGAAGAACACATTCTTATACTTCGTTGTGTCCGAATCGGTCATGGTTGTTAGTAACCATTTATCAGCTTCTGCCTGACAGGCTCTTACGAAGAAAAATAATCTGCCTTATTTAATTTGTTTTACAGACAATAAATTAGCCCTTATTTAATTTTTAATTCTATATAAAAAACTAATTTTTCTTCTCCA
>JAKPQU010000352.1 GCA_029555925.1 Bacillota bacterium | reverse complement strand
TGGAGAAGAAAAATTAGTTTTTTATGCAGAAGCTGATAAATAGTTACTAATTTACCTGTAGCGGTACTTAATTTTAGTAAGTAGAAAGGTTTACTTTTATGGAAAATCCCGGACTTATAGAAAAGATAAGCGAGTACACCTTTAAAGGTCTATTCGCTGTAATCATTATTATAGGTGGACTGGCTTTTATCTTACTGACTATAGCAAGTATAGATAAATTCCTGGATATCTTTGTTGATATTCCTAAAGATACAATGGGTCTTCTTTTTACTCTTATAGGCCCCCTGGGTATACTTATTGTAGGGGGATTATGCCTGGATATGGCAAAAACCATTTATGATCAGGAAATAAAATCACTTCCTCTCTTCGGAAAAAAGAAAAAATCTGAAGAAGAAGAAACGTCTGTTGCCGAAGAATTTCCTTCTACTGAAAAGACAAATCGTTTTGTATCCCGTTTCATAGCCATTGTAGTCACCTTTCTTGTTGTAGAATTTTCGACAATAGCTTTTCAATACCAGAACCGTCCTGATACCGGTATTGACATAATATTACTTGTAAAAGCAGGACTTTCCCTTATAGGTGCGGCAGTATTGCTGCTTATGTGGTCTTTATTTTTAAAGGATTGAGCCTATCAGGTGGAAAGGTATGGAGCAACTTTTTGGATAGGCTCTAAATAGATAAATTTTTCTGCAGTCACTACTGTTAAAGTGAAAAGTGAAAAGCAATTAAAATCCAGTTTCTTTTCACTTTTCACTTTTCACTACTTTTTAGCCTCTGGTTTTCTTTTCAAGCTTTGCCCAGGTATCTTTCAATGAAACTGTTCTGTTAAATACAAGCGCATCAGGTCTGGAGTCGACAGAATCTACACAGAAATATCCCTGTCGCAGGAACTGATAGCTTTCTCCTGCTTTTGCATCTTTAAGACCTGGCTCAACCATGGCTTCCTTTATTACTTCCAGGGAATCCTGATTTACCCTGCTTAAGAAATCGGTCTTTTCTTCTTTTTCCTCTTCGTCTTCTTCACCGCTTTCATCTTTAAAGAGATAATCATAGAGGCGCACTTCGGCTGGAATTGCATGATGTGCCGATACCCAGTGAGAAGTGCCTTTTACTTTTCTTCCGTCATCGGTCCACCCTCCCCTGCTATTCGGATCATAGGAACAGTGGACTTCTATTACTTCACCTGTTTTTTCATCCTTTACAACAGATTCGCATTTTATATAATAGGCATGTTTTAACCTTATTTCACGCCCGGGAGATAAACGAAAATAGTTCTTCGGGGGATCTTCACGGAAATCTTCCTGTTCAATATATATAACCTTTGAGAAAGGTATTTTTCTTGTTCCCATTGAAGGATCTTCCGGGTTATTTTCTGCATCCAGTTCTTCTACAAGGTCATCAGGATAATTATCTATGATGACTTTAAGAGGATGAAGGACTGCCATTACCCTTAAAGCCTTTTTATTAAGGTCTTCCCTGAGACAGTGTTCCAGAAGAGCTATGTCTACCGTACTGTTAGCCTTTGCCACTCCGACTGTTTCACAGAGCTTTCTTATAGATGCCGGTGTATAGCCTCTTCTTCTCATACCGGCAAGGGTAGGCATACGGGGATCATCCCATCCGCTGACAAAGCCTTCTTTTACCAGTTTAAGAAGATTTCTTTTGCTTAAAATTATTCTGGTCAGACATAATTTTGCAAATTCTATCTGCTGTGGGTGACATGGAACAGGTAACTGATCCAGATACCAGTCATATAAAGGACGATGAATTTCAAATTCCAACGTGCAGATGGAATGAGTTATACCTTCTATGGAATCAGAAAGACAGTGAGCAAAATCATACATGGGATAAATACACCATTTATTGCCTGTTCTGTGATGTTCTGCCTTTCTGATGCGATATATGGCAGGATCCCTCATATTTATATTTGGAGATGCCATATCTATTTTAGCCCTGAGTACATAAGTACCGTCTTCAAATTCTCCTGCTCTCATACGTTTGAACAGATCAAGACTTTCCTCTACCGGTCTGTTGCGGCAAGGGCTTTCTTTGCCCGGCTCTGTCAGGGTTCCGCGGTATTCTCTGATTTCATCAGCAGTCAGGCTGCATACATAGGCTTTACCTCTTTTTATTAATTCTACGGCATATTCATACATCTGTTCAAAATAATCAGATGCATAGAACAGACCGTCCCATTTGAAACCGAGCCATTTTATGTCTTCCTGTATGGACTCCACATATTCCACATCTTCTTTCGTCGGGTTTGTATCATCAAAACGGAGATTACATTTTCCGCCATATTGCTGTGCAATACCGAAATTAAGACATATGGATTTGGCATGACCTATATGTAAATAACCGTTTGGCTCAGGAGGAAATCTGGTCATAACCCTGCCATTATTCTTATTATTCTTCAGGTCTTCTTCAATGATATCGCGAATAAAATCAGTAGGTTTAGTGATTTCCGACTCACTCATAATTTTTACTACCATCCTTTCCTTTGTAATATATTAAAATCAAATTATACTAAAAAAAATCGGTTAAAGCAATTCTTCCAAATTATTTTAATTAAAGGATTTTATAATAATATAGCGAAAATTTATTTAAACTATAGAGAGATTGCCCTTCCGAAGAAAAATCGAAAGAGAGTTAACTATATGGAAGAAAAGATAACCATTGCAGGTACGTTGAGTGAAATAAAGCATGTAGAAGCATTTTTTGACCGGTTAACGGAAAAACATAATATTCCTGCACATACAAGATTTAAAATAGACATGGTTATGGATGAACTTTTAACCAATATTATTTCTTACGGATACAAAGATAAAAAAGAACATTATATAGATATATATGTAACTCTGGAGAATAACATAATAAATATTGTAATAGAAGATGATGCGATAGCCTTTAATCCTCTCCTGGCTCCCCCGCCTGATCTGACCATACCTCTTGAAGAAAGGCCCATAGGAGGACTCGGAATATATCTTGTAAAAACTAACGTTAATACTATTGATTATTCAAGAAAAAACGGGCGTAATATACTCTCAATGACCATGGACATTTCAGCTGTCGAATGAGGGATAAAATAAAATGGCTGAAGGTAAGATAGATAAAAAAGGCTATATAGTAATGGCCATTGTGTCAACCGGCATTTTTATGTGTAATATTGATGCAAGTATGGTAAATATAGCCCTTCCGTCTCTCGCAAAAGTATTTAATGTCAGTACCAGTATCGTTTCAAGGATAACCCTTCTGGATTTACTTGCTATTACAAGTTTTGTACTGGTTTTTGGCAGTTTAAGTGATATAAAAGGTGTCGATAGAATATTTGCCCTGGGATTTATAATATCGGCTTCTTCTTCATTATTATGCGGTCTTTCTCCTGATATAAATATATTATTAATTTTCCGTTTCATCCATGGTATAGGTGAAGCAATGATTCTTTCTACTTACGGAGCAATTATAGTAGCCAATATTCCTTCTGACATTAGAGGGCGGGCTTTTAGTTTTACAAGTGTTATAGGAGGAATAGCTCTTGCTGCAGGTTCATTTTTCGGAGGAATCTTCTTGAAATACTTTAGCTGGGAATGGATTTTCCTGAGTAATATTCCTTTCAGCATAGCAGGTATTATACTTGTGAAGAGCTTTTTACAGAATGAAAAAAATAATAATAAAATAAAAAATCAGCCCTTTGATTTTCCCGGAGCAGTGTTCAGTTTCCTCGGTCTTTTTACACTTTTATATGCTTTAAATATGGGAGAAGAAAACGGATGGAAATCGGGAATAACAATCGGCAGTCTTGTAATAGCTATAATATTTATAATACTTTTTATAACCTGGGAGAAGAAGCAGGAATTCCCTATGCTGAACTTTTCTATTTTCCATAATTTAAGCTTTACTGTTGCACTTATTGGAGATTTTGTAGTTCTTATGACTCTTGAAGGATGTAATTTTCTTTTTCCGTTTTATTTTGACTGTGCTCATGGTTTTACCACTACAAAGATAAGTTTTCTTATGATGATTTATCCTGTATTGAGCACTGTAATAAGCCCTCTGGCAGGTGTTATGTCTGACAAATACGGTAAACCCAGAATAATCTGTATTTTTGCAATGGTCTTTGTAATTATTTCCTCTATTATGTTTACTTTTCTCAGCATCTCACCATCTCTGGTATATATAGTTTTTTCCCTTATAATATTCGGTACATCAATAACATTCTTTTTTACCGCCAATACGTGTTTTGAAATGAGCCAGGTATCTCCGCAGGAAGAAGGGATAACATCTGCTATAATATCTTTCACGTCAAATCTGGCTTCAGTTGTTGGAATATGTCTTTTTGAAACTGTTTATTCCTTAAATTTTTCTTACAGTACACCGGGGAAAACTCATATAAATATTCCTTTGGCTGTACATATCGACGGATTTCACAATGCATGTTATTTTGCAGCTATTATCTGTGCTGTCGGTCTGGCAGGGATGGTTTTAACAAAACCTAAAAAATCTGCCATGAGGAAAACTATAATACGTCTCAAAACAGGAAGATTTTGAAAGGAGAAATATATAATGGTTCGTCTTTTAAGTGCTATTCCTTATTATAAAGAAGATGGAAAGGAATATATACACATACAGGTTCATGTTAAAAATACGGGAGAGCCGCTTTATAGAAACGTAATAATACATTACAGAGACACACCGGCATGGGTTAATAAATCGCTAAAATTGATACAGACTTTTAAAGATCATTCTTTATATTCAGGCTCTCTGCACTGTTCATCTGCAGAATTTGTAGTTAAATATGAAACAGATAACGGTATTTTCTGGGATAATAACGGCGGTGAAAATTATAAAGTAAGTGCAACAAAAATGCAGGGTTATGATATAGGCACAGTAGGAGGTAATATTGCCTTATACAGCGGGAAAATCCTGGTTCAGGTATTTCAAAAATACGGTCATATATTACCATATTACGGAATAGAAGGAACTATATATGTGAAAAATACAGGGAAGAAAAAAAAGGCAGGTTTTAAACTTTCCTGTGACAGATGGGCTACATCAATGGATTTACCTGCAGTTTATGATAAAACCATTGCAGTAGACGGCATAGTTTCCTCTATAGAGGTATGGAAGGTTTATCCTAATTATATATCCATAGGAGATACACCAAACACTGATTTCATCTTTGCTGCTTATTTAATTGATGAAGAGAGAAATATAACGTACTGGGACAATAATTTTGAATGTAATTATTCACTTTTAAAAGCTGAAGATTCGGAAATAAACTAGGACAGGGATTTATATGGAATCGTAGCACGTAATGCGTAACGCGTGACGAGAGGAACACATTCTCATACTTTGTTGTGACTACACGGTCATAGCCGTTTACAGGATTAGACAGGGATAACAGGATTAAAAGAATTTTCATATAAATCCTGTTATCCCAAAAATCCATGTCATTTTTTCTGAGGGCTATTTATCTTGAGAGATGCAAAGAGACAATCCAGCATTTCTATACTGTAAATAGCATCTTCCTGTTTGAATTCTCCTGCAAGAGTAAGAAAAGTACTGTTTGTAGCTATTGAATAACCGGATGAAGCGGCATTGGACTCTGATGTGCTGCTTTTTTGAGCATAAAACAGAGCGGCATTATAAAGATCTTTGGCTGTCCTTGCCAGAACCTTCCTGGTGAAAATTAAAACATTATTTCTGTTTTGAGGAGTAACCTCGAATTTTATCTTATCAAAACCTACAAAATTACCTTCGTCATCAAAAAGAGAGCTATAGAAGAACTCTAATATTTCGTCACCTTCTTTTCCTGTTTCTTTACCGAAATTCAGAGCTTCTATCTGTTTATCCATTTTATCAAATTTTTTCATAATTGCCATTAACTGTTTATAAGCCTCTTCATTTGATATTTTTTTATCGTCAATCTGTTTTATAATTGATTTAATCTGACCTGAATAGAGTTTCACTTCATCGTAGTAACCTTTCATTTTCTCTTCTTCAGTTCTGTTATCACATCCGAATATTATCAACGGTAAAAATATAAGTATATATGATATAAATTTTTTGATTAACATAAAAATTTCTCCTTTTTAAGTGAGTAGTAAGTTCTTCTACTCACTACTCACTACCCACTAATATGCTTTTGAAAAAATAGCTTTTACAGTGGAAGGTTTTCCGCAGCAAATACAGGTTCCAGAATCTTCCCTGCCATCCATGGGTAACGATCTGATTGTAGCTTTGGTATCTTCTTTAATTTTCTCCTCACATTCTGAACCTTTACACCATCCGGCTCTGACAAAAGCTTCATCTTTTTCATAAAGATTTTTAAAATCTGTATAATTATCTATATTAATGGTATTTTCCTCTCTGAATTTCCTGTGTTTTTCCAGAAGTGTTTTCTGAATGTCAGTCAGTAACTCATCTATAGAAGACGGTACATTATTTATAGATACTGTAGATTTTGTCCCCATATCTCTTCTTGCAAGCACTACCTGACCTTTTGCAAGGTCTTTCGGTCCTAACTCAATCCTGACCGGCACGCCTTTTTTCTCCCATTCGAAGAATTTAGCACCGGGCTTTTCAGTATCTCTGTCATCTATTTTGACTGTATATTTATTACAGAGATCATCTTTTATCTTTTTACAGACCTCCATAACCTGTGACATTTCTTCAATAGTTTTGTAGATAGGAACTATGACTACATGAACAGGTGCTATTTTAGGAGGCAAAACAAGTCCGTTATCATCACTGTGAGACATAATAAGGGCGCCTATGAGTCTTGTGCTTACCCCCCAGCTTGTCTGCCAGGCATATTCTAGCTGTCCCTGTTTATTCTGATATTGGATATTGAATACTTTTGCAAAATTCTGTCCCAGATTATGAGATGTTCCTGCCTGAAGTGCCTTTTTGTCCTGCATCATTGCTTCAATCGAATAGGTTCTGAGGGCTCCGGCAAATTTCTCACTCTCCGATTTCAATCCTTTAATGACAGACATAGCCATATAATCTTCAACACAGGCTCTGTAGACTTCCAGCATACGAAGGGTTTCTTCTTCTGCTTCCTCATGAGTGGCATGAACCGTATGGCCTTCCTGCCATAAAAACTCTGTAGTTCTCAGGAAAAGCCTTGTTCTCATTTCCCATCTGACCACATTTGCCCACTGATTATAAAGCAGCGGGAGGTCTCTGTAAGATTTCACCCATTTTGCATAGGTGCTGCAGATTACTGTTTCAGAGGTAGGTCTTACTATGAGGTTTTCCTCAAGTTTTTTACCTCCTGCATGGGTTACTACTGCCAGTTGAGGGGCAAAACCTTCTACATGATCAGCTTCTTTTTTTAGAAAACTTTCAGGTATGAATAACGGGAAATAGAGGTTTTCATGACCTGTTTCTTTAAACATTTTATCAAGTACATTTCTTATATTTTCCCATATGGCATAACCATAAGGCTTTATAACCATACAGCCTTTAACAGCAGAATGCTCTGCAAGGTCTGCCTGTGCTATAATATCTGTGTACCATTTGGAATAATCTTCGCTTCTTTTTGTAATACCTTTCACTTTTATTGACTCCTTCCGTTGACTGACCGGGATTTTCAGGATCTAATTACCGCTCCAGATAAGTTCGTAACCATTTTATCTGTTACAGTACTAAGTACCGCTACAGGTAAATTTATATGAAAATGATGAAGTTTGCACCTCCACTGGATGTTGATTTTCATATTTGTTTGTGACCGCTCCGGTCATGTCTATTAGTAACCATTTATCAGCTTCTGCCTGACAGGCTCTTACGAAGAAAAATAATTTGCCTTATTTAATTTGTTTTACAGACAATAAATTAGCCCTTATTTAATTTTTAATTCTATATAAAAAACTAATTTTTCTTCTCCAG
>JAKPQU010000323.1 GCA_029555925.1 Bacillota bacterium | reverse complement strand
ATAATTTGCCTTATTTAATTTGTTTTACAGACAATAAATTAGCCCTTATTTAATTTTTAATTCTATATAAAAAACTAATTTTTCTTCTCCAGAGCCCGCCAGGCAGAAGCTTTTTACGGATACCATTTTCTGTGCCCAGTGTTTTTGAAATTTTCTTTACCCTTTCTCACCCTTTTTATATTGCAATATCCTTTATAAAATCTGTTATTTATCTGTTAATTTCAGTCTGTTATTTCAAGTTACTCCTTGTTACGAATTTTCTGTTTTTATTTCGATGAAAAATCTTAAAACATGCATTTTTCTTTTTACGATTATTTTTTACAATAAATTATTTAGATAAATTAAAATGATAAAAACTATATAATTAAATTTCACTTAAATAATATTTACTAAAATTAATTTTTGTGGGATAATATATAAATAAAGTATTTTTAAATTATGAATATACATGGAGAAATAAATCAATTTTAATGAAGCAAAAATATTCTGACAGAGGTTTCAGTTTAATAGAAATAATGACTGCCATTGGTATAATGGGAATAGTGATAGTAACTGTATGCGGTGTTTTTGTTCATGGTCTTGATGCAATAAAGAAAAGTAAATTCAGAGCCTGTGCTATTCGTATTGCAAATCAAAAATTTTCCGAGTTAAACAAAGCAGATTTGGGAGATCCCAACGGTATTCCTTTAGATAAATTGGCTTTACCGGACCCAAACGGTTATATAGAAGGACTTGAACACTGTGTGCCAACTGGTTTTCAGTATATATCCTGGCAGGGTGATGCAGATTCCTTTGAATTAACGGGTAAACAGTCCATGGATAATGTACCATATACATTTAATATGACAATAGCAAATTTTAAATGTAAAAATAATATAAAACAGGTTACCGTAAAGATTACATGGTCTGAAGTAGAAGGAGAAAAAAAGATAGAATTATGTACACTCATTTCCAGAAGTATGTAAAGAGCCAAAAAAAATATGGACTTACTATTCTTGAATTAGTTATAGCTTCTATTGTTTTCTGCCTTTTTTTTGCTGCCGTTTATGCTACCATGGATGTAGGCCTGAAAAGCTGGCAACTCGGAGAAAGCAAAACAAATATTCAGCAGAGAGTAGAAATACTGCTTAACAGAATAGTAAAAGAAGTTACATTCAGTAATATCTTTTCTCTTCAAATATTTAATTCTTCTGATCCCAATAATCCTTCATACCTGTGTTTTGAAACAGCAATAAATAAAAATAACAATGAATTTACTGTTGACCGTTCATCTACCGGTATGGGTTGTCCCGTATGGCAGGGAAATATTCTGTATTATCTCCATAAAGACGGGAAAGATGCAAGCAGAAAAAATATTTACAGACAGTTTGTTGACAGAGACAATCCATCGATACAGCCTTTAAAATTAAGTCCTATCACTAATTTTACATCGGATATAAGCAGCTCAAAAGTAAGAACTGTAGTCAAAGATATATACAGCATGGAACTCAGCATTGATGAAAATATTTTAACTGTAAAAGTTTCTTTTAAAGAACATATACGTTCCCATGCCTCTGTAGCTTTTTCTCCGGGTTTAGATTCCAGGAAAGGAGTAGAAATTATTACAATGAAATCTGTTGTAAAGGTGAAAAATTAAACAAGGAGGTTCGTTTATAATGAAAAAATTTAAATTAACATCAGACGGTATGGCTTTAATAACCGTTCTTATGCTGACAGTATTGCTTGCTTTAATGACTGTTTCTATGGTTTTTATAAGTACCAACCAGGTATCCATGATAGGTAATATAACAGGAAAAGAAAAAGCATTGAAAGCTGCAGAAGCAGGTATCGAATATGCTATATATAATCTGAATAATGATCCTGCCTGGGGCCTCCTCAATGAAGAGGTGATTTTTCAGAATGGAAAACTGGTAAATACAGCCGATGCCAATACATTTCCGAAATTTACATATAACAATGGCGATGTTCCTGACATAGATTACACAAATGATTGCAAATTTACTATAACCTTTGCTTCCGGCTCTCCTTACAGATCTGTGAATAATCTCTTTAATCCTGTTATGGGGGACGGGAATACCCCTCCCTATACATTTAAAATAGTCTCTGTAGGTAAATATGGTATAGGGACAAATAGCAAGGCAGTCAGAGTTCTGGAAGCCTTTCTTGTAAGATCAGATTATTCTCCCCAGAGTGTAAATGTAGCTGGTAAAATAAGTTTTGCCGGGAATGACTCAAACAGTACGGGTAATGTTAATATTCTGGGCAGAGATGTAAATGAACCGGGTTCTATTTATTCCGGATATTATGATCCCAATGATAAAAGTATATCTTCCGGTGCAAATGCAGACGTTTCTGCCAACAATGGCATGTTTATTGCAAAAGGAGGGATAGATGTGCCATCTGATTTTGTCGGAAGTATAGTGCCATTTTCTTCTAAAGACTGTCTGGCAAAACCTCTCAGGGTTAATGAAATAGTAAACAGTGCGGCAAATAATGAACTCGGCCCTGTAACCCATGGTTCTGGCGGTACTCTGAGCCTCCAGGAGGAACGTCAGTGGGCAGATGGTACATATTATTCTACTATACGTCTTACCAATACCAGCAGTTTTATATCTTCAGGTGTTAATCCTGATATAACCTATAATCCCGGCGGTGATGTAATTATACTCAAATTGAACAGGGATCTTTATGTCAACTCAGGTGAATTAAAAATAACCGGTAATGTGGATGCACTCAAAAGAGAGAGGTATTACGGATGGCATGATGATGACGGACATTATAGCAAGTATCAATCGACAGATAGTCGAAGCTTTTATCTGGATCTTAACGGACACAGTATATATTCAGAAGATAATATAAAAATAGGTGTGAATGTCATAGGAAAAGGGAGAATATTTTCAAAACGAGATGTAGAGTATCTTGTTTCAATAAATACAGATGAAACAGTAACAGCCTGCAACGGAAATATTGCGCTTGAAATATCCAAGAGTATTGGTAAAAGTAATACTACCGGTTTGTATTATGCATCGGGGAATATAGAGATAGGCCCTCTCAAGCCGGGAGGAGAACTTGACTGGTCTTCGGCAAATGATACGACATTAAAGGAATTTCCCGGCCCTGTAGATTATGTAAGCAGAGGTGCAGGAGCTTATTCTTCTGTAACCAAATTCACCAACCCTACCGGTAAAACGGTCTCTATAGGACAATACGAACCTCCGAAAAAAGACGGACGCGGTAATATTATACGACCTGAATATTATTATGGTAATGGATTGCTTGTTACGAAAGTGATAAATGTAAGAACAGGGGATTTTTATTATATTGCAAAAGGAAATGAAGGTAATAATGGAACTTACAGGAATCATCTTCAGATAAGTCTTGATTATAACGATCATAAAAATATTGACCTGGGACATTATAAGATAAAAATTATTCCTCCTTCAGGCTCCTGCCTTGATCCTAATTTAATTGATCCCAATTCGACTGACCCTGATTCGGATGACCCGAACGGATGGAATGAATCCGCTGATGATTATACGGTGCAATTGCTTGATGATGAGGGAAACCCGGTAACTATGCCTGTAGATGTAACACAGGATATTCTTGATAATTTTGCTCTTCAAACGGTCCATTATTTTAATCTGTCCACCGATTCGGTTGATATTACTATGGTAGGAGCGATAAAATCAGGAGATGGAGATAAAGGACTCTTTTTTAATCCCGGACCGAAAGGAAATGTACTTATAGGCTATGATCCTTCTTATATGAATAGCCTGGTAAATATACAGAAGAAATTGTTTACCGTGCGGAAGATAGCATGTTATGAATTATAGCTGAAGAAAGTGTTTCTCAAATAATTATGATTGAAGTTGAAAAAATTGCTTATATGTTATATCCGGGTAAAGTTTATCTGAATATTACCAACAGGTGCAGTAACAGATGTATTTTTTGTGTCAGAAATTACACCGATGAACTCGGAGGTAATTATCTGTGGCTTACAGAAGAACCTTCTGCAGAGCAAATTATTGACAGTATAAAAGAAGAACTTATGACAGAAGGATATCCTGTGCCTGATGAAATAATATTCTGCGGTTACGGAGAACCTTTATATAGGCCTGATGTCATTTTAGAAGTATTCGACGCAATAAAAAACCTTTATCCCTGTTCCAGGACAAGGATTAATACAAACGGTCAATCTCTGTTAATTAACAGAGGCCGGAGTTTTATTCCCGAGTTAAAGGGAGTTCTTGATTCTATCTCTATAAGTCTCAATGCACATAACAGGTCGGCCTATCAAAGTATATGCAGATCTATTTACGGAGAAAAAGCCTTTGATTCAATCCTTGAATTTGCAGAAGAAGCAGTCAGATATATAGATTCTGTTACCCTTACGGTAGTAGATAATAGAAAGATTAATTCATCACAGGTAGAATATATGATTGATATCCATAAATCTATGGAAATAGCTCATAAAATTGGAGCAAAATTCAGGGTAAGATAATTGAAAATTTTATTGATATATTTTATAATTGTAATCAATCTTTAACCTGCTAATGCAATACAGGGGAAATAATGTCACTGCAGGCTCAGATTGACTGCCCGATACATATGGTAAATACTTGAGTTCTGTTGGTTGAAATTTTGTAATATCAGGGTGATTTTATGGACCTTCAAGAAAGTTTTAAAATAACCTATCAGGTAATGTCTTTAATAAAACATCTTTTTATAATAGTTCCTGCCGTGATAGTGTTAACGTCGATACTGTCTATGTTCAATTTCAAACATAAGAAATTGAAGGAAATGTTTAATGACAAAGATGTTACTACCGGACTTACAACATTATTTCCTTTACTGGTAATTTCTATAATCGCACTTTTTTTCTGCCTTGCAAGGGTAGTGGATTATTTGAAAAAAAACGGAGTAAAATTCAAATATTATCCTCTGTTGAGTAAAGTGGTGTTACCAATCTGTCAGGTGAAAGCACCTGCAGTAAGTGTTATAATGAATGAACTGGCCGGTTCTGCTCCTTTTACGATTCCTTTACTCGTACTGACAGTGATTGGGATTATAGTAAAATGGAAAGATGCTGCCAGTAAAGCCCTCATTATAACGGCATCTATGGATTTGCTTCTTATCTTAATTGTTTACAAATTGTATATGATTTATTATGTTCTCTTTGGTATCAGAATAGCTCATTAACAGACATGACCGGTTATGACTAAATATGAAAATCGGCATCCAATGAAGTTGCAAACTTTATTATTCTCATATAAATTACAGGGGGGTTTGATTTTATGAGTTCTGTATGTCTGCGTCATCAGGACAGACCTGCAGTTTCACGATGTAAACTATGTTTGAAACCTGTATGTGAAGAATGTAAAATGGAAACGGCAGATGGAATTTTCTGCGGTGAAGAATGTAAGAAAAAATCAGAATCTCAGAAATCTACAGCAATTCAAACTGAAATTCAAATAATGCTGGATAAGCAGAAACAGCAAAAAGGAATCCTTAAAAATTTATTTGGCTACGTGACGGTTCTCATAGGACTATTTGTGGCAGGATATATAGCCTGGCACTATGTGCTTCCTCCTTCGTTGAAGATTCAAATCAAATTACTGCTGGGAAATTTATTGAAGAAATAGGTAATTACTCTGGTGAGTATAAATAATACATACATGTTCTTGTAACGCGTGACCGGAGGAAGACCTTTATTATATGCTTATGTTCTGATTATTGAGATGCCAAAGTTATGACACAGTCGAAATGTTCCGGAAGATTGGGATTGAGATTATTTTGATAAAAGCTCATTTTTATGAGCGGAAATTGTAAATCTTTAAAGAAGTTTTCATTATTTTTTATATTACCTACTTCCTGTATAAGCATTTTGTTAATTATTTCCTCGTGACGCACTCATGAACCCATTGTCTGCATTACTCTTGTCTGTATTGCTGTTCTGGTTGTGTATTGTATATATGAGTAAAATATTTTAGAATAATTGACAAAATTTATAAACTAAATTATAATAGCCGGAAGGATAATATCAAATTATATAGAATTTTAAAATTTTATTAAGATTAGATTGGAGGTTTGGAACAATGTGGGATTATACAGATAAAGTTCTTGACCATTTTTATAATCCGAGAAATTACGGAGACATGGAAAATCCAGATGCTGTAGGAGAAGTAGGTTCTCTTGCCTGTGGTGATGCATTAAAATTAATGCTCAAGATAGATGAAAATAAAAGGATTATAGATGCAAAATTTAAAACCTTTGGTTGTGGAAGTGCTATTGCGTCATCTTCGGCTCTTACGGAATTAATAAAAGGTATGACTGTAGATGAGGCTTTGAACGTTACCAACAAGCAGATTGCCGACTATCTCGGTGGTCTGCCCGAAGCAAAAATGCACTGTTCCGTTATGGGTAGAGAGGCTATGGAACTGGCCATAGCGACCTATAAAGGTGAAAGTGTAAAACACTATGAAGAAATGGAAGGCAGAGTGGTGTGTAAGTGTTTTGGAGTAACTGAAGGTAAATTGAAGAAGGTAATAGCAGAAAATCACCTTACTACTGTAGAGCAGGTTACAAATTATACAAAAGCAGGTGGAGCCTGTACTGCCTGTATAGCAGATATCGAAGATATTATAAAAGAGGTAATGGGAGAACTGGCTGTTAAAAGAGAAACTGCTCCTGCAAAAAAGAAGAGACTCACAAATATTCAGCGTATGCTTCTTATACAGGAAACAATAGACAGAGATATAAAGCCATCTCTGCAGATTGACGGAGGAGATATTGAGCTTATAGATGTTGACGGAAAGGATGTATATGTTTCTTTAAGAGGTGCCTGTACTAACTGTCCGAGCGCCGGTTTTACTCTTAAATCTTTTGTGGAAGCAAAACTCAGGGAATTCGTAGGAGAAGAACTTAATGTTATAAATGAAAGCCCGTCTGAGGAAAAGTAAGAAAGGGGTTAATAAATATGAGAGTAGTTTATGTTGATAATAATGCAACTACGAAAGTAGCAGAAGAAGTTGTAGAGGCAATGCTTCCTTATTTTACTCAATCTTATGGTAATCCTTCAAGTATGCATACTTTTGGCGGTCGTGTTGCGAAACAGATTGAAGAAGCCAGGGAAAGGGTGGCAGATTTTTTAGGTGCCATCCCGTCAGAAATAGTTTTTACTAGCTGCGGAACTGAAAGTGATAATGCAGCTATAATGGGAACACTGGAATGTTACCCGGAAAAGCGGCATATTATTACAAGCCGTGTGGAACATCCGGCAGTGCTGACTCTCTGTAAAAATCTTCAAAAAAGAGGATATAAAATCACTTTTTTACCTGTAGATAATAAAGGAAATCTTGATTTAAATCTTCTCAGAGAAGCCATTACCGAAGATACTGCCATAGTGTCAGTAATGTATGCAAATAACGAAACCGGCGTTGTTTTTCCGATAGATGAAATAGCAAATATAGTTAAAAGTCGGGGTGTGGTTTTCCATACAGATGCAGTTCAGGCAGTTGGTAAACTGAGTATTGATATGAAGAAAAATAATGTTGATTTTCTGTCTCTCTCAGGTCATAAATTGCATGCTCCCAAGGGGATAGGAGTGCTTTATATAAGAAGAGGAACAAAATTTCGTCCCTTCCTGAAAGGTGGCCATCAGGAAAACGGCAGAAGGGGAGGAACTGAAAATGTTCCTTATATAGCAGGACTCGGGAAAGCTTTCGAACTTGCAAAAAAACATTTACAGGAAGAGCAGGGAAGAGTAAAAGCTATGAGAGATAGACTCGAAGCAGGTCTTATCGCTGCTGTACCGAATGTAAAGATAAATGGTGATACGGAAAAAAGACTTCCCAATACTACCAGTCTTGGCTTTGAATTCGTAGAGGGAGAAGCAATTTTATTGATGCTCGATAGACTTGGTATATGTGCATCTTCCGGTTCTGCCTGTACGTCTGGTTCTCTTGAACCATCTCATGTGTTAAGAGCTATGGGAGTGCCTTTTACCTATGCTCACGGTTCCATAAGATTCAGTCTCAGCCATTATAATACGGATGACGATATAGATTATATTATTGAACATATGCCTAAAGTTATAAGTAAACTGCGAGAACTTTCTCCTTTTACACAATATTCGAACATGGCAGTGTAATTAGAGAAAAGTGAAACGTGAGAAGTGAAGATTCACCTCTCACTTTTCATTAACTCTAAACAATTTTCCTTAATCAGACTTTAAATTAAGAGGATGAACATATGAACGCTATAGGTTTGATTGAATTAAACAGTATTGCCAGAGGAATTTCTGTATGGGATACAATGGTTAAAGCTGCTTCTGTAGAGTTTTTGACTGCTTCAACTATTTGTCCCGGGAAATATATTATCCTCGTAGGAGGAGATGTTGGAGCAGTGTCTACTTCTGTAGAAAGAGGTATTGAAGAAGCAACACCATGGCTTGTAGACAGCCTTGTTATACCCAATATACACCCTCAGGTTTTTCCTGCTCTTACAGGATGTGCTACATATGATATGGAAGCCCTTGGTATAATAGAAACTCTGTCTGTGTCATCAGGTATTATCTGTGCCGATGCAGCAGTGAAATCAGCTTCTGTTAATTTGATTGAGATAAGGATTGCCGCAGGGCTTGGAGGAAAATCTTCCATCTATTTTACAGGTGAAGTGGGAGCAGTAGAAACTGCAATAAAATCCGGACTGGCGGCAATAAAGCCTGATATGGTAGTTGATAGTACTGTTATAGCCTCACCACATGATAATTTATGTCTTAAGATAAATGAATAATTTTATATAAGAACAGGCTACCCTGTTATTGTTAATACCAACAACCATGACCGATTCGGCCACAACGAAGTATGAGAACTTGTTCTTCCCATCACGCGTTACGCGTTATACCAAATTGCTTTAATTAAAGCGAATAATTTGAATAATAGGTAAATACCGTCTGCCTGCCTGATGCTCCTCCGAAAAAAATCTAAACTGGAACGTTTATAACAGTTACAGCTTACATCATGCTACTTTGCATTATAATTCAATAAAATATACCTTGTGTTGCCGTGATATTTTTAAATGCAATCGGTATTTTCTTTTTATCACCTGATATGATATAATAATTCAAAAAAATGGAGAAGTGATTAATATGGCATTAAGAAGGATAAGAATAGATGAAGATCCTGTTTTAAGGAAAAAAGCAAAGGAAATAAAACATGTAGATGAGGAAATAAAAAAACTGATAGAAGATATGGCAGAAACCATGTATGATGCCCCCGGTGTAGGCCTTGCAGCCCCTCAGGTAGGAGTTTCTAAAAGACTTGTAATGGTTGACGTCGGTGATGGTCAGGGACTCCAGGTCTTCATCAACCCGAAAATAATAAAAAAAGAAGGAGAACTGGAAGAAGGCCTTGAAGGATGTCTCAGTGTGCCTGGCATATGGGGAGATGTAAAAAGACAGTTAAAAATTACACTTAAAGCCATTAACCGCAAGGGTAAAGGCATAACAATAGAAGCAACAGGATTTCGAGCCAGAGCAATTCAGCATGAAGTAGATCATCTTGACGGCATACTCTTTACAGATAAAGCAACAAATCTTCGCAGAAAAGAAGATATGGAAAAAGAAACAGAAGAAAGACAGGAATCACAGAGAGACGATAAAGTTGTTTCTTTAATACAGGAGATAAAAGAAAAAAGACTTAAAATAAGTGAATAGTGAAAAGGAAGAGTGGCATATCTAGTCACTGGTAACTGGTCACTGATAAGGGGTGTACATAAGTGAATATTTTTTTCATGGGGACTCCTGAATTTGGAGTTAAATCACTGGAAGTTCTGGCAAAATCGCATCATAAGGTAGTAGGAGTTGTAACAAATCCCGATCGTCCCAGCGGAAGGGGAAATAAGATTACCTTTTCTCCCATAAAACAGAAAGCTATAGAATTAAATATTCCTGTCTTCCAGCCGGAAAAAATTAACACACCGGAATTCAAAGCAATTCTTGACAGTGTGAGACCTGATTTACTTATAACAGTATGCTGTTCTCACTATATAACAAAGTGGATAAGAGAATATCCGCAGTTTGGAAGTATAAACCTGCACCCTTCCCTGCTGCCTCTTTACAGAGGAACATCGCCCATTATAGAACCTATTATAAGAGGCGATAAAATAAGCGGTATAACAACTTTTTATCTGGATAAAGGCTGGGATACAGGAGATATGATTATTCAGAGGGAAATACCGATAGACCCCGAGGAAACTGGAGGAAGTCTCCATGACAAACTGTCTTTACTCGGCAGTGAGATACTCCTGGAAACAGTTAATTTAATTGAAGAAGGCAGGGTATTACGTACGGTACAAAACCATGATATGGCCTGTTACACAGACAAAATATTACCCAGCCATGGAGAAATTGAATGGTCCAATTCCTCCACGGACATAGAAAGAAAAATCAGGGCTTATACACCTTTCCCCGGCACCTATACCTACTATAAAGGGGAAAAAGTAAAAATCTGGAAAGCAAATACAGGAGGAGAATATAACGGCACACCGGGCGTTATAGTTCATGCAGGAGAAAAAGAAGGACTTGTTATAGGAACAGGTAATGGTCTTTTAGAAATTATCACCCTCCAGATACCTTCCAGAAAAAAAACAGGAGCAAAGGAATTTTTGAGAGGTTATAAGATGGATGAAGGAGAAATTTTAGGTAAAAAACCGGATGAAACAATTCAGGGAAAATAACCCCAGATATATAGTTTTTGAAATTTTACAAAACAAAAAGTCTCACGATAATCTTGCTGTTACTCTAAATAAATGTAACCTTTCAGCTCCGGACAGAGCTCTTGTAACGCAGCTTGTACACGGAATAAATCGGGAAAAACTGTTCCTGGACCGTGTCATTTCACTGACATCTTCATGTAAAAAAATTGAAAAAGAAGTAAAAATATTACTTTATCTCGGAGCCTATCAACTTCTATGTCTGAATAAAATTCCAGCTTATGCTGCCATATCGGAAACAGTAGAAATAGGAAAATCTCTTTTCAAACCGCATATTGTTAAATATATAAACGGAGTTCTCCGTTCTGTAGAAAGAAAGAAACATCTGTTACTGGGAAAGCCGGACACGGGAAATAATATAACAGATATGTCAGTCTATTACTCACACCCTGAATGGATAATAAAAAGATGGATAAAACGATGGGGTAAAGATTTTACCGGAGAAATCTGTAAATTTAACAACACCCCTCCCCGTCTTACGATAAGAATAAATACCCTTAAAACAAACAGAGAAACTCTATCTGATATGTTTAAGAAGGTAGGGCTGAATACAACCCCCCTCAGATTTATCCCTGAAGGCCTTCAAATCCTTGAACATTACAGACTGGAAAATCTCGATTGTTATAAAGATGGTTTTTTCACTATACAGGGAGAAGCTTCTATGTTTCCGGCTAAATGTCTGGCTCCGAAAGAGGGAGACACTGTGCTGGATTTATGTGCTGCCCCGGGCAACAAAACAACTCATACAGCGGAATTAATGAATAATAGAGGCAAAATACTTGCAGTAGATATTTCCGAAAAAAGACTTAAAACCCTGAAATCCAATTGTATTCGTCTTGGTATAAATATTATCAGCACAATGATTTTAGATGTAATGAATCTCAGGGATAATCTGACAGAAGCATTTGACGGCGTATTACTGGATGCACCATGTTCCGGCACAGGAGTTCTCTCAAGGCATTCCGACAGCAGATGGAACAAAGATATTAAAGATATAAAAAGGCTTTCTCTTGTGCAAAAAAAAATGATAGATGAAGCAGCACATTTTGTAAAACCGGGAGGTTCTATGGTATACAGCGTATGTTCCATTGAACCAGAAGAAGGTGAAGAAATTGTAAAAAAATTTCTGGAAAGTCATAGAGATTTTATCTCTGAAAACCCTTTTCCTGATATAGAAAACAGAATTCCCACCGGTATTCTCCTTCTTCCTCCTTTACATGGCACAGAAGGTTTTTTTATAGCAAAATTCAGAAGAAAAGTTTAACTTATTTCCAAGGGAACGATGGATTCCCGGGGATGGATATAACGCGTCACGCTTTACGCGTCACGCGTTACGATATTATCTTACATTTACCAGTTCTTTAAATCCCGGCACTGATTCTCTGAGAGCTTTTTCAACACCGAACTGTAAAGTCATAGCTGCCATAGGACAACCCGAGCATGCCCCCTGCAGTTTAACCTTCACCACTCCATCTGCACTTACATCGAGTAATTCTATATCGCCGCCGTCAGCCTGAAGTCCCGGACGTATCTTTTCACTTATTACTTTTTCTACTGCTTCTCTCATATCATTTCACCTCCCCGGTAATATTTATAGAAGTGAACAAAATTGACTGTGTCATAAATTTTATATAAACCTCTATTGAAGCCTTAATTCATGGTAAATTTACACAGAACATCTTACATTCTCAAAAATTTGTATAGAACTACCTATGAACAGGTAGAACAGCTTCCACCGGCGCATGAAGAACATTTGCTTTTCGATGAACTGCCGGAAAGGGAAGCAAAATCACCATTTCCTCCTTTTGAAGATACGGCAAAGGTAGAAAATTTTTTTATAAGAGTTTTCTGCTTACATTCAGGACATTCCAGGTTTTCTGCTTTTGTCCCGAAAGGATAAAGGCCATCAAATATATGTAAACAATTTTTACAGCTAAACTCATAAACAGGCATATATATCACTCCTTATTATTATTTATTCTCATATACTTGTTAAAATCCTTCAATATTGATATATTATATGGAAAGATTCTGGCTGCTCTGAATCAAGGGACTGTTCAAAAATAACCATGTTCGAATTTAATTGAATACTGACAGCAGTAAAGTCTGTAACAGTTAAAATCAGGTTTCTGGTTTTGGGTTTTAATCTTTTCAACCCGGCACCTGTAATCCTTAAACCCGGATTTTACGCCAGCAAAAATAAAAAATTTATATCCATCTATGAAGGAGAAGAATCTCCCTTTAACAATTCACAGAGAGCCTGAATAGGATCATCAGAAAGTGGTTCAATGATAATCTTTCCATCTTCTATATACATACATAATTTCATATGTGGCTGTAATTTTAATTCTGTTCTGAATGCAGAAGGTATTGTTACCTGGCCTTCTTCGTTAATTCTTACAATTTTCACTTTATTTTTCTCCGTATAATCACAAAATATAAAACTCTAATCTTTATCTTTTCTTCATAAGACACCAGGACATTTCAACAGGCCATTTATTTCCTCTTCCAACATAATCATTAATCTCACCTGAATAAAAAAACCCTTCAAAAATATCCATTATGTCTTTCCTGTAAAGTGGCTGCCCGCTTCCGCCTGACCTGTAATAACCTTCACTGAAAAATCTCAACAATAAACTGCCTCCCTTTTTTAAAACCCTGGAGACTTCATATGTATAAATTGTTCTTAAATGTTTTTCAATATGATGAAAACATCCTCTATCATTTATAAAGTCAAAGGTTTCATTATGGAAAGGAAGGGAGAGAACATTTCCGGCACATAAATTGATACCATTTTTTCTTAACCTTGCTTTTTCAAGAGCAGAAGTACTTATATCTATTCCTGTTACTTCAAAACCTCTGCTCTCAAGATACATAAGATCTGTTCCAAGGCCGCAACCTGTATCCAGAGTTACCCCTTTTTTTATAAAACCTTCATCTATCAACGTTTTTAATATATTCTCTTCTTCACCGGATTCCCAGGGAGGATAACCCTTTAACTCCCTGTATATATTCTCCCAGTCTTCTATGGGAGTATTGTTTTGATTTTTATATACAAATGTCATATATATACTATTATATCAGAAAAAATCTTTAAAAAAAAGATTTTTAGAGGATATAAAATTTGACTTTTTTTTCACTTTATAGTATCATAGTTACGTAATCCGTATTACGGACAAAACGGAGGGTTATCATGAACGACAAATATACCAGACGACTGGAAATACGTATAGACGGAGAACGTTTTGCCCTTTTGAGACAGAAAGCAAAAGAGACACGTAAATCTATAGCAGAACTCATCAGAGATGCTATAGATAAACAGTATAAATGGGCATCAATATCAAGAAAACTTCATGCTTTAGAGAAATTAAAAGAAATAAGCGTACCAATAACAAACTGGTCGGAACTGAAAGAAGATGTGGAGGAGGAAATCCTATTAAAGAACGAGTCTTTATAAATACGGACATACTTTTATATTCGGTAAGTGAAAATAATAACTGTAAAGATGCCTGTCTTAAAGTGCTTCAATCGGTAGTGAATGAAGATATGGAAGGGGTAACGGATGCTCTTGTATTCCAGGAACTCCTCTACAGTTTAAAGAAAACAGTAGGTCTTAAAAAGAGTCTTGAAGTATTTGATTCCATCAGCTGTATAATATCTGAAATATTAAATATAACTGCAGAAGATGTTTTTATGTCCAGAGAACTGTCAGAAAAATATCCCGGTGCAGGCGGAAGGGATTTGCTTCATCTGGCTGTTATGATTAATAACGAAATAAATACGTTATATACCCTGGATAATGCTTTCTGCGTTTTCACCGAATTATCCTGTGTTAATCCTCTGAGTCTTTTCGAGAAAGGAGGCAGGGGAAAATAAATTATCTTAATGCGTAATGGGTGATGCAAAGATTATAGAGTATTTCATAACGTATTAGAATTTAAGTTATCGTCACGCGTAACGCGTAAGGCGTGACGGGTTTATATCCCTGTGCATCACACATTACACTTCAGGCATTACGAGGTCATTATTATGTATAGTTATGAAGCTAACTATACTTATGCAGTGAAACAATAAAAAATTATTATATAATAAATTTAATAAAAGAAAGGTGGTAAGGGTTATGGACAGTATGGGAGGAATAGGCAATATAGGCGGCCAGTTAGATGCAGGTTATACGCAGAGTGACACCAGTTTCAAGAAAGGTATAAACAAAGCGAAATCGGTAAGGAACAGGAGAGCAAAAAGGAAAATAAGGCCTCATATTCCGAAAATGGAAGCTTCCCATCAGGAAACAAACCAGAAACTCGGTGATGGCAGAAAACAGGGGAAGTCTGCCCAGGATACATTTATGGGCAATCAATATGCAAAAGATGCCCTGAGTGGAGGGCAGGGAATGCTTGGCCTTATGCCTAAAAACATGGGAGCCCTCTCTATGATGGGAGGTCAGATGGGGAAAAGCGGAAGTATGGCCAATGCTGCCTATCAGGCGCCTGTTCAGGTAATGGCAGGTATGGGCAATATGGAATACGGCTCTATGACCCAGATAGATCCTCTCACATCGGCTCTTAGTCGCATGGGAGGTTTCCAGCAACAGATTGGCGTGGGGCTACAGACATGCTTTACAGACGGCAGGATGCAGATGAACATGAACCAGATGTTTTCTAAAAACCTTATGCAACATACGAAAATGGGTCAGATGTTCGGCATGAAAGAACAGATGTTCGGTATAAAAGAAAAACTCTTCAACGGTATAGGCCAGACATTAAACAATGTAGGCACAGCCCTTAATACTGCCGCAACAGGTGTAAATGCGGCAGCAACAGGTGTTGAAGCTGCTGCCACGGCAGTGGCCGCTGTTCCCTATGTGGGGCCTGCTTTATCTGCTGCTCTGAAAGTCGTTGCAAAAATGTTGAAAATGATATGCAAACTTCTCCAGAATGTGGCCAAACAGATGCAGAATATGGGTAAAACTATGACTCAAAAAGGCCAGCTTATGGGTCAGCAGAAGAATATGATGAATATGAAAAAAATGATGGAAAACAAGCTTGCCGAAATGTTCAAAGGCCAGCTTAAAGTCGGCCAGGAAAGAATGGGCAATATACAGAATGCCATTGGAAATCTCCAGCAACAGCAGGGCCTATGCAGAGCCCATCAGAATGCCATCATGAAGAGACTTGAAGAACTCGGTGCAAATCCGGCAGATGTACGTGGCAATATGATGCAGAATATGGGTAATTTCCTGGGTCTCGGACAGCAGCAAGGCATGGGAAAAGGCATGATGGGTGCCGGCATGTTAGGAGCAGCTATGGGACTCGGTGCCATGGCAGGAATGGCTATGAATAATATGATGAGACCCAATATGGGTATGAATACGGGTATGAATATGGGTATGCCCTCCATGCCTACAGTTGGCGGCGGATTTGGCGGAGGAGGTTTTGTCAGCGGCGGATTTGGCGGCGG